>CAOPQH010000005.1 GCA_948505485.1 uncultured Clostridia bacterium | reverse complement strand
GCTACCAACACGCATGACTTCTCTACAATGTTGAAAAGTGCTATCACCACGCGTGACTACTCTACAGTTAGGATTATAAAAATTATTGAACAATAAATTAGAATAGTAGAGAAATGTAGGGGCGATTAGCAATCGCCCGAGCTCCAACGGCTTTGCTATATTTAAATTTGTAATTAAGGGAAGTTTTCCAAAATTTATAAATAACGAAAAATAATTTTTTAGAAAGGAAAAGTTATGACTTTAGATGATATATTAGAAGAAATAAAAAAAGCAGAAAATATTGTAATATTAACACATGAGACACCTGATGGAGATGCTATAGGGAGTTGTTTAGCTACGAAGTTAGCTTTAGAACATATGGAAAAACAAGTTGATGTGATTGTTCCAGAATATTCTAGAACTTTTTCATTTTTACCAGGTGCTGATAAAATAAAAAAAGAAAGTGATATTAAAGATTATGATTTAGCTATTGCTTTAGATTGTGCTAATTTTAGTAGATTAATAGGTGGAGAAGAATATTTTGAAACAGCTAAAACTAAAATTGTTATAGATCATCATGGAAGTAATTCAATGTATGGAGATTTAAATTTTGTAAATCCAGTATCACCAGCATGTTGTGAAATTTTAGTGGGGATGTTTGAATATATTGGAATAAATATAGATAAAGAAATTGGATCTTGTTTATTAACTGGTATTATAACAGATACAGGTGGATTTAAATATTCTGGAGTAACTGCTGAGACATTTGAATTTACAGCTGAGTTATTAAGAAAAGGTGTTAATGTTTCTGAAATATATACAAGAGTTTTGCAGATTAAAACAAGAGCACATTTTGAATTAAGTAAACTTATATGTGATAGAATGGAATTTTTAGAAGAAGGAAAAATAACATTTACATATATGAATATAGAAGATGAAAATAAATTTAATGCTGAACCAGGAGATCATGAAGGATTAGTAGAAATTGGAAGAGATGTAGAAGGAGTAGAAGTTTCAGTTTTTATTAGAGAAAAAGAAAATGCGAATGGATATAAAGTATCTTTAAGATCTAATAAGTATGTTAATGTTTCAGATGTTTGTTTAATGTTTAGTGGTGGAGGTCACCAAAGAGCAGCGGGATGCTTTATACCAGGAACAGTAGAACAAGTTAAAGATAAAATACTAAAAGAAATAAAGAAAGTAATATAAAATGGATGGAATTATAATAATTAATAAACCAAAGGGTTATACATCACATGATATAGTTTATAAAGTAAGAAAAATTTTTAATTGTAAAGTTGGACATACAGGTACACTTGACCCTAATGCAACAGGTGTATTGCCTATATTAATTGGAAAAGGTACATTGATGTCAAAATATTTAATAAATCATGATAAAATTTATGATGTTACTTTAAAATTAGGAGAAAAGCGAGATACTGCAGACTTAGAAGGTAATATAATAGAAGAAAAAGAAGTTGAAATATATAAATTAAAAGAAGAAAATATAAAAAGTGTTTTATCTTCTTTTTTAGGAAAACAACAGCAATATCCTCCAATGTATTCTGCTATAAAAGTAAAAGGAAAGAAACTTTATGAATATGCAAGAAGTGGTCAAAATATAGATATAGATCCTAGGAGCATAGAGATTTATAAAATGAATTTAATATCTATTGATGTAAAAAATGCAGAGATAAAGTTTAGAGTTGAATGTTCAAAAGGAACATATGTTAGAAGTTTGTGTGAAGATATAGCTAAAAAGTTAAATACAGTTGGATTTATGAAGGATTTAAATAGAATTAAAGTAGGAGAATTTGATATACAAAATGCTATAAAGATAGATGAATTATTAAATAATAGTAAAGATGAACAATATTTAAAAAGTAATATTATAACAATAGAAGAAATCTTTAAAGAAAATGATAAAATACATTTAGATAATAAAAAATTACAATTATTTTTAAATGGTGTTCAATTAACTTATAAATTAAAAGAAGGAGTTTATAAAATATATACTGAAGATAAATTTATAGGGATAGGAACAGTAAAAAATAATTTGTTAAAAAGAGATATAATCTTAGATTAATAATAAAAAGGAATACAAAAAAGTATTCCTTTATTTTATATATTAAGAAAATCATACTGACTTTCAATTATATAAATATAATTATTTTGCAAGTTCATATATTGCTTCTGCATAAATTTGACTAGATAAAATTAAATTATCAATACTTACATATTCATTTGTCTGATGGCACATATCAGGGTGATCTGGCATATTTGCTCCAAAAGAAACACAATTATCAAAAGCACGTGCATATGTTGCACCACCAATTGCAATAGGCTCTGCATTTAAACCAGTTATTTTATTAAAAATATTACATAAAGTAGAAACTAAATAATCATCTTTAGGAACATATAAATGTTCATTTTTAGCTGTAGTTAAAAAACTAATATTTTTGTATTGTTTAGTATGATTAAATAATATACTTTCTACAAGTTCTATTTTATATTTAACTGGAATTCTAATGTTTAAACCTATTGAAATTTCATTGTTTTCTAAAATAAATTTACCAACATTAACTGTAAGATTACCAGACTCATCAGAAAAGTTAAGTCCTAAACTTTTTCCATTTGTTTCAATATTTATAAGTTTAGTAAATAGGTCAAATATTTCAATATTAATATTATATTTAATAAAAGTGTAATTTAAAACAATAATTAACCTAGATATTGCATTAATTCCTATATCAGGATGAGCAGCATGGGCAGAAATTCCATGAGATGTTAATTTAATATTACTATCATCTATTTTATAAATTTCAATATCTGTTTTGCTGTCTAATTCATTAATAATAGTTTTTAAGGTAGATATAAAAGTATTAATTTCTATTTTAAATTTATCTATTTCTAAAGTTACGCTACAAATTTTAGGTACAACATTAATTTCATTATTTTCGCAATTTATATCTTTTATTTTAATAGGATTATTTAAATAATTTGAATAATTCATTTTAAAGTAAGAAGAAAGTACCGATTTTTCTGCATAAATTACTGGAAAATCAGCATCAGGACTAAATCCTATAGTTGGTAATTCTTCATGTTCTTTATAATATTTTATACATTTCCATCCAGTTTCTTCATTAAGTCCTAATATCAACCTAACTCTTTTACTAACTTTACAATTATCCATAACTGCTTTCATAGCATAAAGTGAACTAATAACAGGGCCTTTATCATCAATTGCGCCTCTACCATAAATTTTACCATCTTTCACAGTAGCATCAAAAGGTGGAAAATCCCAATCATTGTCATCAGCAGGAACAACATCTAAGTGACCTATAATTCCAACTAATTCTTCACCCTCGCCAAATTCAACATATCCACAATAACCATCAATATTTTTTGTTCTAAATCCAAGTTGCTCAGCTAAAAATAAAGTGTATTCTAAAGCTCTACTAGCATTTTTTCCAAATGGCATAGAAGGATTAGAACTATTTTCAGAAACGCTTGGTATTTCTATTAATCTACAAGTTGAGGAAACTATATCATCTTTTAATTCATCAATATATTTTTTAAACATAATAATCTTCCTTTCTAGAAAACATTATAACATATATATTCAAAATTTGTAATTAATATACTACAAATAGTATTGATAATATTATAAAAGTTTATTATAATATTGAAATAATATCAATAATAAACGGAGAATAAAATGGAAAAAGAAAAGAAGAAAATATTTGGATTTACAATATGGAGATTACTAGTATATTTTATAATTTATAGTATAGTAGGTTTTTTAGTTGAAACTGTATTTGGACTTATAACAAAAGGAGTATTAGAAAGTAGGAAAAGCTTTTTATATGGACCATTTTGCAGTATATATGGGTTAGGTGCAATAATAATGATAGTATCATTACAAAAGTATAATAAAAATAATTATACACTATTTATTGCTGGATTCGTGATAGGGTCAATAGTTGAATACATAATAAGCTTAGTAGGAGAGATGATTTTTCATATTAAGTGGTGGGACTATTCTAATGAAACCTTTAATATAAATGGGAGAATATGTGTGACATTTTCTATATTTTGGGGACTACTAGCAATATACTTAATGTCACATTTTAATCCATTAATTGATAAAATGATAAATAAAATAAAGACAAAAATTGATTTGAAATATTTAAAAATACTAGTAGTTGTAATTATGGTATTTATAATATTTGATTTACTAATTACAGGATATGCATTAAAGATATTTTTTGCTAGATTAATATATAATAATAATTTGAATTTAGAAAACTCGAATTATTATATATCGCAATATGAAAAAGTTAATGAAAATGAACAATTAAAGGAATTTACAAATAAGTTTTTCTCTAATAAAAAGATGTTAAAAACATTTCCAAATTTAAAGGTAAAAACATTAGATGATGAAATTATATTTATTAAAGATGTGTTATCAGACATACAGCCATATTACTTGAAAATTTTTAATAAAAAATCATCTTAAAAAATAACAGATATATTTAAGTTTATAAATTAATTAAATATGTAGTATAAAAAATAAAAATGTTAATAATAAATAGAAGAAAGGAAATATTATATGATATCACAAATTGTAATTTTAATCGTTTTAATATTATTGAATGCATTTTTTGCAATGACAGAAATTGCTTTTATATCAGTTAATGAAACAAAAATATCTAGAAAAGCAAAAGAAAAAGATCATAAAGCTATACAAATTGATAAAATGTTAAAAATGCCAAGTAAATTTTTAGCTACAATTCAAATTGGAATAACCTTAGCAGGCTTTTTATCAAGTGCATTTGCTTCAGATGCTTTTGCAAGTGAACTAGCACCAATTTTACATTCAATTGTTCCTCAAATAAGTGTTGATATATGGAATGGAATATCAATAGTAATAATTACATTAATATTATCATATTTCACATTAGTATTTGGAGAATTGGTACCTAAAAGAATAGCAATGAAAGATTACGAAAAAATACTTTATTCTACAATTGGAATAATAAGTTTCATATCTAAAGTAACATCTCCATTTGTAAAGTTATTAACTGTTTCAACAAATTTTGTTTCTAAAATTTTTGGAGTTGGTGCAGAAGTTGAAGAAATAGTAACAGAAGAAGAAATAAAGATAATGATAGACGCAGGGCAAGAAAAAGGAACTATAGATGAAGAAGCTAAAGAAATGATTAATAATGTTTTTGAATTTAATGATATTGAGGCGTCAGAAATAATGGTGCATAGAACAGATATATTTGCTGTTGATATTAACGATGATATAGATGAAATTATTAAAGAGATTGATGATTTTAAATATAGTAGAATACCTGTATATGATGAAACAATAGACGAGATAAAAGGAATATTATATGTAAAAGATATATTAAAATATTTAAAGAGTAATAAGAAGATTAAGATAAAAAATATAATGCGAGAAGCATACTTTGTTCCAGAGTCTAAATATATTAATGAATTATTTAGGGATTTACAAAAAAATAAAAAACAGATAGCAATAGTAGTTGATGAATATGGAGGAACTTCTGGATTGGTAACAATGGAAGATATATTAGAAGAACTAGTTGGAAATATTTTTGATGAATATGATGATATAGAAAATGATTATGAAAAGATAGATGAAAATACATTTATAATTAATGGATCAGTAAATATAAATGACTTAAAAAAGATTTTAGATGTAGAAATACCAGATGGAGATTATGATACTTTATCAGGATATTTAATAGAAAAAATGGGAAGAATTCCAGAAGATACAGAAAACCCAGTAATAGAAACAGAAAATGTAATATATAAAATTGAAAAATATGAGGATAAAAGAATTATATTAGTTAAAGCATGTAAAAATAAATAAAAGAAATAGATAATTAATTATTTTTTTCAAATGCCTTTGCCAACATAGCTGTGGTCTTTCTACCAGCTTTGCAAAAAAATAATTAATTATCTTGTGTAGATTGTAATATATTATAATGAAATTTTTTTTAATTTGTAGTATTTTTATTTTGTTTAGAGTCTTTTTTAGAAGTATTTTTGTTAGTTGATGTAGTGTTAGTAGATGTTGTGTTATTTTTTGAATTATTATTTTCGGATGTTTTGTTTTCATTTTTTGTTGTATTAGATTTATTAGTATTATTCTTTTTATCTTTATTATTTGATGTTGTATTTATATTATTAACATCTGAGTTGTTAATTTTATTATCTGTTGAATTATTTGCTTTATCAGTAGTTAAATCATTATTTTGATTATCAGATATTTCATTTTTAGGTTTAGAATTATTTTGTTTAGAATTATCTTTTTTATTAGAGTTAGTATTAGATTTATTACTACCTGAGTGCTCATTACATTGTGAAGGTATAGTACCTTTTAAGAAATATTCTGTATATGTGTCAGGACAACCGGATGTAGCGGTTTTTCCAGTTTTAGCACATATATTAGCAGAACGAACACCTTTAGTTGCAGTAAAAGTGCTATTAGAAAGAGATTTGTGAATATTTCTCATAACATCTGCCCATATAATAGCTGCTGGATTTTTGCCATTATAGTTTATTTCTTCACTTATATCATAACCATACCAAGTTACGCCTGTATAATAATTAGTAAATCCGCAAAGCCATCTATCATAATCATCGTTAGTAGTACCAGTTTTTGCTGCAACATCCATTCCAGAAATACGGCAATATGTAGCTGTTCCAGAACTGCCTATAACAGGTTGTCTTAATAAATCTTTTAATATATAAGCAATATCTTCAGAAAACACTCTTCTGGATTTTTGCTTACATTTTAATATTATCTTTCTATTAGAATCTTCTACTTTAGTATAAAAGGTAGGCTCTATATAAATACCATTATTTGCAATAGTTGCATATGCACCAGCCATTTCTAAAGGAGAAATTCCTTTATCTAGTCCACCTAAAGCAAGAGAAAGATTGTTATCTTTTTCTGTTAAAGTAGTAATTCCCAAGCTTTTTAAAAATTTTATAGATTCTTTTGGAGTGATTTGATCCATCATACGTACAAAAGGAATATTTTGAGATGATTCAACAGCCCTTCTTACAGTTATATTTCCTAAATAATGATTATAATCAGTAGGTGAATATGTAGAGCCATCAATATTAGAAAATTCAGAAGCTGAATCATCATAAATTGTAGAAGCAGTTATAGTTTTCTTTTTTAATGCGGGTGCAAGTACTGCTAAAGGCTTGCTAGCAGAACCAGTTTGTCTAATAGCCTGAGTTGCTCTGTTAAACCCTCGAGAAGATTTTTTTTCACCTAATCCTCCAACACATCCAAGCACTTGACCATTATACTGATTTATAATAATCATAGCAGCTTGAGAAGTTTCTGTTTCATTTTTTGAAGATTTTAGGATATATTTATTATTACAAAAATCTTTTTCCATGTTATTTTGTATATTAGAATTTTGGGTGCTATATATTTTTAAATTAGCCATATTCAAATAATTTGTAGCAAATGTTTCTGATATATGTTTCTTTTTTGAAATGCTAGAGACTAATTCAGAAACTAAAGCATCAGTATGATAAGAATATATTCCATTGCTTTGAGCTTGAACATCTCCCTTAGAAAATTTCAATCCTTCATTAACTTCTGACATAGCATTATTATAATCTTCTTGGGAAATATATTTTAAATCTAACATTTTATTTAAAACTGTTTTTGTCCTTTTTGATATTTTTTCTGACCTATCAGTTTCTGTAAAAGGATTATATGAATTAGGGGAGTGGGTAAGGCCAGCTAAATATGCACATTCAGCTAAATCTAATTCAGAAGCGGATTTATTAAAATAATATAATGCACCTTTTTCAACTCCATAAATATTAGGTCCAACATATATAATATTTAAATAAGTTTTTAATATTTCATCTTTAGACACACAAGATTCCAAAGAAAAAGCCTTTATCCATTCATCAACTTTTCTAGTAATAGAATTTGAATCATTTCCAGTTATGTTTTTAACAAGTTGTTGAGTGATAGTGCTTCCTCCAAACGAAGAAGAGCCTAAATGTATAATATATGAGCCTATTGCCGCTATTGTACGTTTAGTATCAATACCATGGTGCTTATAAAAACGTTCATCTTCAATTGATATATACGCATTTTTTAAATTATTAGGTATTTCATATATATTTTCATTGATTTTTTCACTACCTAATTTAGCAATTATATTTCCATCAGAATCTAAAACAGTAGAATTTTGATTTTTAATCATTTCTTTAGCAATTGTTTTCCAATTATGAATTGAAATTCCAAGCCATATTCCTAAAATTATAAGAATTACTATTAATAAAATAATGAATTTTTTTAAAAATTTTCTTTCTTTTTTCTCGGATTCTTTATTATTTTTTAAATTATTACTTTTTTTGGATTTTCGTTTTTTGTTAATGATTTCATCTGTATCTTTGTATGAATGTTTTCCCATTTAATCACTTCGTTTCTTTTGAAATTTATAATTATTATAACATAATAAAATATAATTGCAAAGTTAAAAAATCATATTGACAAACACAAACAAAAGTTTTATAATAGTTTTGGTGATTTATATGAAAAAACAAATACTTCATGTAGACGTAAACAATGCATTCTTAAGTTGGACAGCAGTAGAAATGTTAAAAAATGGATATGAAACAGATATAAGAACTATACCATCTGTTATAGGTGGAGATGAAAGAAAAAGGTCAGGAATAGTGCTAGCAAAAAGTCCAATAGCAAAAACTTTCGGAATAGTGACAGGAGAGACACTATATCAAGCAAGAATGAAATGCTCTAATTTACAAGTGTTTTCAAGTAATTATAAAAGTTATAAAAAATATTCAGATATGTTGTATAATTTATTATTAGATTATACAGATAAAATAGAAAGATATAGTATAGATGAATGCTTTTTAGATATGACAGAATATTTGCAAGGCGACACATTATTAAACAAAGCTAAAGAAATAAATAGAAGAGTAAGAGAAGAATTAAAATTTACAGTAAATATTGGTGTTTCGGAAAATAAATTATTAGCGAAAATGGCATCAGATTTTACTAAACCTGATAAAATACATACATTATATAAAGAAGAAATTGAAGAGAAGATGTGGAAATTGCCTGTATCTGAATTATTTATGATAGGAAGAAGAACAATTCCTAAATTAAATAATATGAGAATAAAAACAATAAAAGATTTAGCAATATATGATAAAAATATATTAATTAAAAAGTTTGGAAAACATGGAAAACTTATGTGGGAATATGCTAATGGAATAGATAACACAGAAGTAATTTATAAAAAAGAAAAACCAAAAGGAATTGGAAATTCAATAACACTTCCACAAGACATAAATAATATATTAAAACTAGAAGAAATTTTGTTATCAATAACAGAACAAGTAACTTTTAGACTACGAAAATATAATATGCTTGCAAATGTAGTAAATGTACAATTAAGAACAAACGAATTTAAAGATTTTTCTCATCAAAAGAAATTAGGTATTGCGACTTCAAACACAAAAGAAATATATAATAAAGCAAAAGAAATATTAGAAGAAATGTATAATAATAAATTATCAATAAGATTAATTGGAATGAGAGTAGATAATTTAATAGAAAAAAATCAAGTTCAAATATCATTATTTGATAATACAGAAAGTAAAAAGCAAGAAAAGTTAGATGAGGTTGTAGACAAATTAAAAGATAAGTATGGATATAATACTATTACAAGAGCAGGTAAGTTAAATATAAATAAAAATATTAAGTTAAAAGATTTATAGTTAATTTAAGTATAGTCGTGAATTGTAACAAAAAAGTAATGAAATTTTGCATTTTTTTGCTAAATTCTTGACATTAACAAAAAATAAAATTAAAATTAGTAATAAAAAGTAATGGGATGTAGAAAAGAGGATATAATTGAGTAAAAAATCAAATATAACAAAAAATGTCATAAAGTTATTATTAGTAATTTTAGTAATATTATTGATGTTGCCTTTAATATTAAAAATAAGTGTTTTATTTAAAGATATATCTACAGAAGAAGGAAGATTAGCTTTTAAAGATCAAATAACTAATTTAGGATTTAAAGGTATTTTTATAATTTTAGGATTAACTATAATACAAATATTTTTATTAGTTCTTCCAGGAGAGCCAGTAGAGATACTTGCTGGTATGTGTTATGGAAGCATAGGAGGATTAATAATTATATATATAGGTGTATTTATATCAAGCGCAATAATAATATTATTAATAAATAAATATGGAAAAAACATAATATATAGTTTTGTTGAGAAAGATAAAATAGAAAAATTAGAAAATAGTAAGATTTTTAAAACAGGAAATTTAGATCTAATTTTAATTATTCTATTTGCATTGCCTGGAACTCCAAAAGATTTAATAACATATATGGGAGCAATATTACCAATAAGACCATTAAAGTTTATAATGATATCTACTTTTGCAAGATTTCCTAGTATTATAACATCTACTATTATGGGAAATAATTTATTAGAGGGAAATTGGTTTTTTATAATTGGAGTATATGTTATAACATTTGCAATATCAGGAATATTTATATACTTTTATAATAAGAGAAATAAAAAACAAAAGATAACAGATATAATGAAGGTTTAAAATCACTTTTAATTATAGAGTGATTTTTTAATAGTATTAAGTATTAGGAATTAGGAAAAAGGAATACAGTAAATTTAAACAGATAATATTAATAATAGTAATTTTACAGAAAGGATGATAATATGATAAAACTATTAAAAAATTTAAAAAGAAAAGAATGGATATTAACTATAATTACAATAATATTAGTCGTAATTCAAGTATGGTTAGAATTAAAAATGCCAGATTATATGTCAGAGATAACTGTACTAGTACAAACGCAAGGAAGTCAAATGTCAGAGATACTAAAAAATGGTGGATTTATGTTACTTTGTGCATTTGGTAGTTTGATTGTTGCAGTTTTTAGTGGATATTTAACTTCAATAATTTCATCTAATTTTTCTATGAATATTAGAAAGAAATTATTTGATAAGGTAGAGAATTTATCAATGGGAGAAATAAAACAATTTTCTACAAGTAGCTTAATTACTAGAACAACAAATGATGTTATGCAATTAGAAATGTTAATAGCAATGGGATTACAACTATTAATAAAGGCACCAATTACAGCAGTATGGGCTATAACAAAAATATTAAATAAAAGTTGGCAGTGGAGTGCAATTACTGGAGTTGCAGTAACTATACTACTTTCAGTAATTGGAATATTAACAGTTATAGTGTTACCTAAATTTAAAATAGTTCAAAAATTAATAGATAAGATTAATGCTGTAACACGTGAAAATTTAACTGGAATTAGAGTAGTAAGAGCATTTAATGCAGAAAAATATCAAGAAGATAAATTTGAAGAGGTTAATAATAAATTAACCAACCAACAATTATTCAACCAAAAAACATTTGCTATAATGCAACCAACTATGTATTTAGTTATGCATTGTTTAACTCTTGCAATTTATTTTGCTGGAGCATTTATAATAAGAAATGCAGAAATGGCAAATAAAATATCATTATTTGGTAATATGATAGTATTTAGTTCATATGCAATGCAAGTAATAATGTCTTTTTTGATGTTGGCAATGATTTTTATGATGATACCACGAGCACAAGTATCAGCAAATCGTATAAATGAAGTTTTAGATACAGAAAACAGTATTAAAGATGGAACAAAAGATAAAAGTGAAATAAATGAAAAAGGAACAATAGAATTTAAAAATGTATCATTTAAATATCCTGATGCAGATGAATATTTATTAAAAGATATTTCATTTAAAGCGAATACAGGAGAAACTGTAGCATTTATTGGATCAACAGGAAGCGGAAAGTCCACTTTAATAAATTTAGTAACTAGATTTTATGATGTAACTAAAGGAGAAGTTCTTGTAGATGGAGTGAATGTAAAGGAATATAAACAAGAATTTTTATATAATAAAATAGGTTATGTACCTCAAAAAGCAGTTATGTTTGATGGAACTGTAAATTATAATATTTCATATGGAGACAATGGTAAAGAAAAAATATCAATAGAAAAAGTAAAAGAAGCCATAAATATAGCTCAAGCTAAAGAATTTGTTGAAAAAATGGATAATAAATATGATTCTCATATTGCTCAGGGAGGAACTAATGTCTCTGGAGGACAAAAACAAAGATTATCAATAGCAAGAGCGATAGCAAGAGATCCAGAAATATACATATTTGATGATAGTTTTTCAGCATTAGATTATAAAACAGATGCTATTCTTAGAAAGGAATTAAAAAAATATACAAAAAATGCAACAAATTTGATTGTTGCACAAAGAATTGGAACAATAATGAATGCTGATAAAATTATTGTATTAGAAGACGGTGAATGTGTTGGAATAGGAACACATAAAGAATTATTAAAAAAATGTGAGGTTTATAAACAAATTGCTTTATCTCAGTTATCAAAGGAGGAATTAGAAAATGCGGAATAGAAGAAAAAGATATAAAAACTCCTAAAAGAATGAAAGTACCTAAAATGATGGGACCAAATAATGGAGCAGGAGAAAAGGCAAAAGATTTTAAAATTGCAACTAAAAGATTATTTAGTGAGTTAAAACAATATAAAGTAATTATAACTATAGCAATAGTTTTAGCAATACTTTCATCTATATTATCAATTTTTGCTCCTAACAGATTATCAGATTTAACAGATAAAATTTCAGAAGGATTTGTAATAAACAAAGATAATTTTGAAAAACTATCTAGTGAATTAAGAAAAAATTTACAACAAGGTAAATCAGAAGAAATTGAAATTGACGGAAAGAAAATATCTGTAGAAGATCAATATAATTTTGTTGCAAAGATGGGGGAAATGTCAGAAGATACAGATATAAACGAACTATATAAAAAAATAGAAGAATTGCCAGATTCAATAAAGGAATTAATAAAGCCATTTATGGATATAGATTCAATTAAAAAACTAGCTTTATTCTTATTTGGATTATATTTATGTAGTGCAATATTTAATTATATACAATCTATCTGTATGACAGATGTAGCAAACAATTTTGCAAGAAGCTTAAGAAGAAGAATTTCTGTAAAAATAAACAATTTACCACTTAAATATTTTGACAAGCATCAATCAGGTGACACACTATCAAGAGTAACAAACGATATAGATACAATAGCACAAACAATGAATCATTCTTTAGGAAGTTTAGTGAGTTCAATAACATTATTTTTAGGCACAATAATAATGATGTTTTATACTAATTGGATTATGGCTCTTACAGCTATATTATCAAGTATAATAGGCTTTACAGGTATGATTTTTATATTAAAAAATTCTCAAAAATACTTTGTAGCTAAACAAGAAGAATTAGGAAATTTAAATGGACATATAGAAGAAATTTATTCAGGATTAAATGTAGTAAAAGCATATAATGGAAAAGAGCAATCAGACAAAAAATTTGACGAATATAATAGAAAAGTATGTGAATCTAATAAAAAAAGTCAATTTTTATCAGGATTAATGCAACCAATAATGATGTTTATAGGTAACTTTGGATATGTTGCAGTATGTATAGTTGGTGCATTATTAACGATGAACGATATTATATCTTTTGGAGTTATTGTTGCATTTATAAGTTATGTAAGATTATTTACGTCACCTTTATCACAAATAGCACAAGCAATGACATCTCTTCAATCTACAGCAGCAGCTAGTGAAAGAGTCTTTGAATTTGTTGATGAAGAGGAAATGAGTAATCAAAAAGAAATAAAAAAAGAATTAAACAAAAATAATGTAAAAGGAAAAATAGAATTTAAAAATGTTGAATTCAAATATGATGATACAGATAAACCAATAATAAAAAACTTCACAGCAACAGCAGAGCCAGGACAGAAAATAGCTATTGTAGGACCAACAGGAGCTGGTAAGACAACAATGGTAAATCTTTTAATGAAATTTTATGAAATTAATTCAGGAGATATAAAAATAGATGGTATCTCAGTAAAAGATCTAACAAGAGAAAATATACATGATTTATTTACAATGGTTTTGCAAGATACTTGGTTATTTGGAGGAACTATAAAAGAAAATATAATTTATAACAGAGAGAATATCAGTGACGAAAAAGTAAAAGAGGTATGCAAAGAGGTAGGACTACATCATTTTATAAAAACTCTACCACATGGATATAATTCAGAAATTTTAGAAAATGATAGTATATCAGCAGGACAAAGACAGCTACTTACAATAGCAAGAGGAATGATAAAAGATTCACCATTTTTAATATTAGATGAGGCGACATCAAATGTAGACACAAGAACAGAAGAATTGGTACAAGAGGCTATGGATAAATTAACAAAAGGAAAAACATCATTTATAATAGCACATAGACTATCTACAATAAAAAATGCAGATTTAATATTAGTAATGAAAGAAGGTAATATAGTAGAACAAGGAAATCATAACCAATTAATGAAAAAGAATGGAGCATATGCAGAGCTATATAATTCACAATTTGCATTATAAACAAAAAATTTACAGAAATTACTTTATGAAATTTTATTAAACAATTAGATATAGGCTGATAAAATTAAAAAATTTTATCAGCCTACTATCATGATGTTAAATGTTATGTTAGAATATTTAATATAATATAAGAGATTTATAATTTATAGGAGTTAATATGAAAAATAATTGTATAGGAATTTTTGATTCTGGAATAGGTGGAGCTACTGTATTAAAAGAGATTATAAAATTATTACCAAATGAAAATTATATATATTATAGTGATTCTAAAAATAATCCTTATGGTGATAAAAGCAACAAAGAAATAATAAATATTTGTGATAATATTGTAAAATACCTAAAAGAAGAAAGAAAATGTAAAATTATTGTTATTGCTTGTAATACTGCATCTGCAAAATCTGTTGAATTTTTAAGAAACAAATATAAAGATATTTCTTTTATAGCTATAGAGCCAGCATATAAAATGGTACATGATTATAGTTATAATACTACAACTTTAGTTATGGCAACAAAAGGTACAATAGAAAGTGAAAAATTTAAATTATTATATAATAAATATAATAATGATAAAACATTTCTATGCCCTTGTATAGGATTAGCTGATATAATAGAAAATGGAGACAAAGAACAAATTTTAAAATATTTAAATGATAACATAATTGAATATAAAGGAAAAGTAAAAAACGTAGTTTTAGGATGTACTCATTATCCATTAATAAAAAATGAAATACAAGAAGTTTTAGGAAAGGTCAAATTTTTTGATGGATCTCCTAAGCTAGCAATACATGTAAAAGAAATATTAGAAAAGAAAAATTTATTAAGCACAAAAAATAAAGAAATGAGCATAGAATTTATTGATACAAGTAAAGAATATAAACAAAAAGAAATAAGATTTTTTTATATATTAGGAAAGTCATACTGACTTTCTAATATATAAAATTAATTGCACACAAATTTATTTCATAAATTTGGCGCACGAACAAATTAACGGAAAGCCAAAGAAAATAGTTAAAATTATGCTAATATTAAGGCTTTCCGATTTGTTCTATTATTAGAACATATAGTCAATCTTATTGACAAAATATGTATAATATAATTATTATATTAAATATAAATATTAAAAATAAAATTAAACGAAGGGGATTAAAAATGAATCAAAGATTATATGACTATATAAATATAACAGATTTAAAAGATATGCTAAACAAATCAAATAAATTATATGCAAATAATATAGCATACAAAATAAAAGAAGGACAAAAAAAATATAAAACATTTACATATACAGAAGTAATGAACATGATAAACGCTATTCGGTACAGCACTTATAGACATGGGATTAAAGGGTAAGAAAATTGCAGTTATAGGTGAAAATAGATATGAATGGGAAATAGCCTATTTATCCATTGTTTGTGGTACAGGAATTGTAGTACCACTTGATAAATCTTTACCAGAAAATGAGTTAAATACACTTATTGATACATCAGAAGTAGATGCTATTTTTTGTTCAGATAAATATGTAGAAGCACTAGAAAAAATAAAATATAGTGGTGTAGGAAAACTAAAACATATAATTTCGATGGATCTTGAAAAAAATAAAGAAGGAGTTTATTCTCAAAATCAATTAGTAAAATATGGAGAAAAACTTATTGAAAATGGAGATAGAAGATTTATAGATGCAAAAATTGATCCAAAAGAAATGAGTATAATGTTATTTACTTCAGGGACTACATCTAAAGCAAAAATAGTGGCACTTTCACATGAAAATATATGTACAAACTTAATGGATATATCATCTGTATTAGATATAAACGAAAAAGATGTTTTTTTATCAGTATTGCCTATTCATCATGTATTTGAATGTACAGTAGGATTTTTATTTTCATTATATAAAGGAAGTCAAACAGTATTTTGTGATGGGTTAAGACATATTTTAGAAAATTTAAGAGAATATAAAGTATCTTTTATGGCATGTGTTCCTGCTATTTATGAAAAAATATATAAAATCATAAGAAAAGAATTAGAAAAACAAGGGAAATTAGAAGAAGTCTTATTAAAGGAAGAAAAATATAAAAATAGTTCTATGCAAGAAAGAAAAGAAGTATTTAAAGAAATACATGACATGCTAGGTGGAAATATTAAGTTGTTGATAAGTGGAGCAGCCAAACTTGATAAGCAAATAGAAGAAAGATTTAGATTATTAGGAATAAATATTGTTCAAGGATATGGTCTAACTGAAACTTCACCTGTTATTGGAGTTGGAAGTAATAAGTATAGTAAAATAGGGTCTATTGGAAAAGCATTACCAAGTGTACAAGCAAAAATAATAGATGCAGATAGTAATGGAGAAGGAGAGCTTGTAGTAAAAGGTAAAAGTATAATGCTAGGATATTATAACAACGAAGAAGCAAATGAAAAATCATTAATTGATGGTTGGTTTTATACAGGTGATTTAGCAAAGATTGATGAAGAAGGATACATTTTTATATGTGGAAGAAAAAAGAGTGTAATTGTTTTAAAAAATGGAAAGAACATTTATCCAGAAGAGATGGAAAATCTAGTAAATAGAATTGAAGGTGTTAAAGAATCATTTATATTTGGAAAACAAAAAACAGAAGATAAAGATGATATAAAAGTAAATGTAAAAATAGTATATGATAGGCAAATATTAAAAGATGTTTACCATGCAAAAAACGATGAGGAAATTTTTGAGGCTATATCAAAAGAAGTAAAAGAAATAAATAAAATAATGCCAAAATATAAGGCGATAAGAGGAATAATTTTAACAGAAGAGCCACTCATAAAAACAACAACAAACAAACTAAAAAGACAAGATAATTTAAATGCAATTGAAAATATATAAATACAAATATCAATAATAAAAATCCTCCGGTTTATCCGGAGGATTTTTATTATCAAACTATAGGAGTATACAATAAAATTATTTTTTTTCCATCTATTTTTATAAATTTTTCATCTTTTAAATATTTTAATTCTCTAAACATTGCAGACCTGTTTATAGAAAGATAATCAGCTAAATCTTTAAAATTATTGGGCAAATAAATAAATTTTGAACGACTCTTTTTATATTCGTTTTCAAAAAATGCTAATAATTTATCTCTAATAGATTTTTTAGTTAAAATTCTAATTCTATCATTATTCATCTTTAGTTTGGAATTAACAATTTCAAATAGATTAATAATGAAAACATTATAATAGTTATGATTTATGTTTTTATAATCGACAAGCTTTTTATAATCTATAACTAGTACTTTTGAATCTTCAATAGCTCTTACTTGATATTCACTATAATCAATATCAGAAATATTAGTACCAAAAACACTATTTTCATATAATTCTTCAACCAAATTTTCTTCACCATTATAATTTATATTTATAATATGTGCATAACCTTCTAACAGAATGCATATAATATTGTCATTTTTTAAAGTTTGTAAAACTTCCTCGTTTTTATTAAAAGTATATATATGAGTTGCTAATAATTTAAATAATTTATTTTTCTGTAACTCAGTAATACCGTCAAATGGACTGTTCATATTTATCACCCAAAAATATTTTACCATATTTTTAAAAAAGGTGCAATTGCACCTTTATTTTTTTATAAAGTTGTTTTTATAATCTATTAGACAAAACAAAAAAATATTGTTTTTCTAAAAAAATACATGGGGGAGAAAGAAGAAATGAAAATAGTAAAAAGAGATGGACACATAGTAGATTATGATTCAACTAAAATCGAAATAGCAATAGATAAGGCAAACGAAGAAGTAAAAGGAAAGGAAAAGGCGACAAAGCAACAAATACAAGAAATAATTGAATATATAGAAGAATTAAACAAAAAAAGAATACTTGTTGAAGATATTCAAGATATAATAGAAGAAAAATTAATGGAATTTGGAAAATATCAATTAGCAAAAAAATATATAACATATCGTTATACTAGAGAATTAGTTAGAAAAGCAAATACAACAGACCAAACAATTAAAGAATTAATTGATGGAGAAAGTGAATATTGGAATAGTGAAAATTCCAATAAAAATGCTATGTTAGTAACAACACAAAGAGATTACTTAGCAGGAATAACAAGTACAGATATAACTAGAAGATTTTTTCTTCCAGAAGAAATCGTAAAGGCACATGACGAAGGAATTATACATTTTCATGATGCAGATTATTTTGCACAAAATGCGTTACATAACTGCGAATTAATAAATTTAGATGATATGCTTCAAAACGGAACAGTTATAAATGGAGTAATGATAGAAAGGCCACATAGATTTATAACAGCAGCAACAATAGCAACACAAATAATATTAGCAATTACATCTTCTAGTTATGGTGGAGCAACAATATCACTTACGCATTTAGCTCCTTTTGTAAGATTTAGTTATGAAAAATATTATAAAAAATATAAAGAAAGAAACTTAAAAGAAGAAGATTGCAAAAAATTTGCAGAGCAAGATACAAAAAAAGAAGTTTCAGATGGAGTGCAAACATTCAATTATCAAGTAAATTCAATGACAAATACAAATGGACAAGCACCATTTTTAAGTGTATTTATGTATTTAGGAGAAACAGAAGAATATAAAAAAGAACTTGCAATGATTATAGAAGAATTCTTAAAACAAAGAATATTAGGATTCAAAAATACAAAAGGAGTTTATGTTACACCAGCATTTCCAAAACTATTATATGTTCTTGAAGAAGATACAATAAACGAAAATAGTAAATATTATTATTTAACAAAACTTGCAGCAGAATGTACTGCTAAAAGAATGGTTCCAGATTATATTTCTGAAAAAGTTATGAAAGAATTAAAGAAAAATGAATTTGGAGATGGAGAATGTTATCCTTGTATGGGATGTAGATCATTCCTTACTCCAGACAGATCAATTAGTTTAGGAAATATATCAAAAGCTAAAAATTATGATAAAACAAAAGGAAAGTATTATGGAAGATTTAATCAAGGAGTTGTAACAATTAATTTACCTGATATAGCATTATCTTCAGACAAAGATATGGACAAGTTCTGGGATATATTTGATGAAAGATTAGAGCTATGTCATAAAGCTTTACAAATAAGACATAAAAGATTAAGCAATGCAACAAGTGATGTTGCACCAATTTTATGGCAAGACGGAGGATTAGCAAGACTTAAACCAGGTGAAAGCATACATGAATTATTACATCATGGTTATTCAACAATTTCTCTTGGTTATGCAGGATTATATGAATGTGTAAAATATATGACAGGACATTCACATACAGATAATGGAGAAGGTAAAGAATTTGGATTAAAAATAATGCAACATTTAAATGATGCAACGAAGAAATGGAAACAAGAAGAAGATATAGACTATTCAGTATATGGAACTCCAATAGAATCTACAACTTATAAATTTGCAAAATGTTTAAAAGAGCGTTTTGGAACAGTAGAGGGAGTAACAGATAAAAATTACATTACAAATTCATACCATGTACCAGTATTTGAAGAAATAGACGCATTTACTAAACTAAAATTAGAAAGTGAATTTCAAATGTTAAGCCCAGGAGGAGCAATTTCATATATTGAAACTCCAAATTTACAAAATAATTTAGATGCTATTATAAATGTTATGAAATTTATATATGACAATATTATGTATGCAGAGCTTAATACAAAATCTGATTACTGTCAAGAATGTGGATATACAGGAGAAATATTAATTGATGATGATTTAAATTGGTATTGTCCAAATTGTGGAAATAGAGATCACAATACATTAAATGTAGCAAGAAGAACTTGTGGATATATAGGAACAAATTTCTGGAATAAAGGAAGAACACAAGAAATAAAAGAAAGAGTTTTACATATTGATAATAAAGATGCTGAATAATGATGTTGTAAAATTTAAGTTTTTTCAACTACAGTTTGTATAATTCAAGGAAGGAATAACAATAAAATGAGATATAGTAAAATAAGAAAAATGGACATTTCTAACGGAAAAGGAGTAAGAGTATCAATATTTATGCAAGGGTGTAGTTTTAATTGCAAAAATTGTTTTAATCCTGAAACACATGATTTTAATGGTGGAAAAGAATTTACAGACAATACAATAGATAAGGTATTAGAATTATGTGACAATGAAAATATAGATGGACTATCTATTTTAGGAGGAGAGCCTATGCATCCTAATAATATAGAGGGAACAACAAAATTAGCGAAAAAATTCAAAGAAAAGTTTCCAAACAAAGATATATGGGCTTGGTCAGGTTTTAAATTTGACGAATATTTAAAAGATAAAGAAGTTACTAAATATTTAGATGTTTTGATAGATGGACAATATGTAGAAGAATTGCATAATCCTACTTTAAAATGGAAAGGATCTTCTAATCAAAGAGTTATTGATGTTCAACAAAGTGTAATTAATAATAAAGTTATAGAACTAAATTAATCTATAATAAATAGTAGTATATTATTTTAAATGCACTTTGGAAGAACAAGATATATGAAATGTCCTAAATGCAATAAGAAAAGTTGGAATAAAAAGGTATTAACAAAATAACAAATGAAATTAAAATCAAAAATGTATTTATTAGATATAGTGCAGATATTGGCAAAAAATTATGTGAATAAATTGAAAAATATGTTAAACTAGTTTGGGCAAAACTGGAAGATGTAGTTAATAAATTGAATAAAATTATATTGCTTTATGTTATTATGATAATAACAACAAATAGTAATTTGTCGTTTAGAATGGAGAAATAGTAAAATGGATAATGAAATTGTTTTTGTAACACACAATACAGGAAAAATAAAATCGGCAGAGAGGTATTTTAAGAATTTAAAATTTACAATATTTAATTACGAATTAGATGAACCTAGAAGTGATGATATTAAAGAGATAGCAACAGCTAAAGTTAAACAAGCATATGAAATAGTAAAGAAACCATGTATAGCATTGGACACCGATTTTAGAATTGATGAATTGAATGGTTTCCCAAGAGCCTTTGTAAATTTTTCATTAGATACTATAGGAATAAATGGAATACTAAAATTAATGGAAGATAAAGAAAATAGAAGTTGTGCTTTTAATGAATGTTTAGCATATCACGATGGAAAAGAAATACATTATTTTTATGGAAAACATCCACGGAAATTTATCGGAGACTATTAAAGGGTTGAATAGAGAAGAAAAATGGTCAGATTTATGGTATATTTTTAAACCTAAAGGTTTTGAAAAAACATTAGCTGAAATGGATGCTAAGGAAAGAGAAGATAGAAGAAAAACTGATGGTTCAGTACAGGCAATGCAAGAATTTGCAAAGTGGTATGAAAAAGATAAATAGTTCAAATTAGGAGATATGATAATGAAAATAATAACATTATGTGGAAGTTTAAAATTTCAAAAAGAAATGATGATGATTGCAGAAAGAATGGCATTAGAGGGCAATTGTATTCTTACACCTGTTTATCCAGTAATAGAGAATATTGAAAGAACAAAAGAACAATTGATAAAACTAAAAGAGGCACATTTTAAAAGAATAGAATTATCTGATGCTATATTAGTCATAAATGTAAATAACTATATTGGAAATAGCACAAATTTAGAAATAGAGTATGCAAAAGAATTAGGCAAAGAAATTATATATTATACAGAATTGATAAAAGAAAATTAAAGCGATAACTTACAATTTATAAAGCAAATCATATTTATGATTTGCTTTTTTTAGACTTTTAGTCGAAAAAGTATTGACTAAATAAAAAAATAAGAATATACTTATACTAAAACCGACTAATAGTCTAAAAAAGGAGACTCAATATGAAAAAGGAAGTAAGAAAAAAGGAACTAATTAAAATAGCATATGAATTATTTATTACTAAAGGATACGAAAATACCTCAGTAGATGAAATAATTGCAAAAGCAGGAATTGCTAAAGGTACATATTATTATCATTTTGAAAGTAAAGAACAAATGCTAGAAGAAGTTGTTAATATGATGATTGATGCTGGTGTAGAAAAAGCAAAACAAATATTACAATCTGATTTAAAAATACAAGAGAAATTAGTTTATACTATTTTGGCTCTTCGAGTTACACCAAAAGAGCAATCTATGCAAGATGCAATACATGAAAAAGAAAATATTATTTTACATCAAAAAATAAATAATAGAATTATAGAAGAAGCAGTACCAATACTTTCTGAAATAGTAAGAGAAGCTAAAAAAGAAGGATTATTTAACTTAGATGATAATATTGAAGAAAGAGTTAGAATGACTTTAATATTAAGTAACGAAATGTTTGATCATGGTGAAATAAATGAAAAACAAGTTTTAGTATTCATTGATACACTAGAAAAAATATATGGTGCCAAGACAGGGACACTATCATTTATAACAAAATTAATCAAGGAGGATTAAGATGAAAGAAAAAATTATAAGTGCGAAAAATTTAATTAAAAGTTTTAAAAATGGCGATATCGACCAGATCATAATTAACAATTTAGATTTAGACATCTATGATAATGATTTTACAATTATAATGGGATCGAGTGGAGCAGGTAAATCAACTTTAATGTATTGTTTGTCTGGAATGGATAAAGTAACAAGTGGAGAAATCATATTTAAAGGTAAAGATATTAGCAAAATGAGCAATGATAAGCTTGCGATTTTTAGAAGAAAAAATTGTGGTTTTGTTTTCCAACAAATATATATGCTTGACAAAATGAGCTTAATGGATAATGTATTGACATCTGGATTACTTGTTAGTAATAATAAAAAAGAAACAATTAGAAAAGCAAAAGAATTGTTTAAAAAAGTTAATATTCCACAACTTACATATAAAAAGAACATGAATCAAGTATCAGGTGGAGAATGCCAAAGAGCAGGAATTGTAAGAGCTGCAATAAATAATCCAGCTGTTATATTTGCAGATGAGCCAACAGGAGCGTTAAATTCTGAAAATTCTACTGCTGTACTTGATGTCTTGACTGAATTAAATAATAATGGTCAAAGTATTATTATGGTTACACACGATAAAAAAAGTGCTATTCGTGGTAATAGAATTATCTATTTAAAAGATGGAAAAATATTTGGTGAACTTTCTTTAAGTAAATATACAAAAAATGATGAAGAAAGAAATGAAAAATTAGATAAATTCTTAAAAGAGATGGGGGGGTAATATTGAAAAAAGCCATAGCCATATCAAAATATTTCTTTAGGAAAAACTTAAAAGACATCATCTCTTTTTCTATTATTCTTTTTATTGCGACTGTATTATTTTCTAGTGCTATCCACTTAAATAACAATGTTAGTAAAGATTATGATAGTGAATTTAATAGATTAAATACTGCAAGCTCATTTTTTACAATACCAAGTGCAGAATATGAAGATAGTTTGCTCGAAGATATAAGAAACATTAAAGGAATTAAAGATGCCCAAATACAAAGAGGAGTAATGCATACTGTTCCAGTAGATATGGAAGGTTCTACTCAAGAACAAAATCAAATATTTTATAACATAAGTGATATTCCTAACATAAACAAAAGAGAAATAATAAACGAAACTAAGGATAATATTGATTTCGGAATATATCTTTCAAACTATACATTTATACATTCAAGTTTAGATATAAAAGACAAGTATGAATTTAATATAGATAATATTCTTTACACTTTTAACATTAAAGGTGTAGTAAATGAAATGCAATATGGTAACTATACATCATCTGTTATTGGGGAATATTTAGAAAATGAGCCATATAATTATTTATTACAAAAAAATAAAGATAAAAAAGTTGTTACAATTTCTGTCATAGGAGAGGAAAGCTCTTCTGCTTATAAAGATATATCTAAATATTTAAGTAGTAAAAATATCAATGTTTTAAGCAAAAATTATGAACAACAAGCAAAAAATCAAAGACTTGCTATTTCAAATATATTAGTTTTAATACTTGTGGTATTTTCTGGGTGCATGCTTATTATAAGTTTATTTGTAAGTAAATTCAAAATAGAACAATCAATTCAAGAAGAAATGGCAAATATGGGCACATTAGAGGCTTTAGGATACACAAGCAATGAAATAATAATTGCAAGTATATTTCCTTATATAGTAAGCGGTTTAGTATTTACTTTATTAGGTATAGGCGTATCTTACTTTATATTACCAGTTTTAAGTATGGTTATAGAAATGCAGTCAGGTTTTATATGGAAAGTAAAAATGGATTTACTATCAAATGTATTGGTATTATTTATTAATTTAAGTTTGATAATTTTATTTACATTTACAGCATCTTTTAAAATAAAAAAACTAAATCCTATAAATGCAATTAGAGGATTAAATGAAAATGAAAGCCATCAAAATCATTTTGAAATAGAAAAAACAAAAGGTAATATTAATTTGATTTTAATGTTAAAAAACTTTATGAACACTAAAAAGCAAAATATATTACTTGGAATAGTGCTATTTTTTATAACTATCGTATCTTCATTTATAGGAATATTATTTTATAACATAAATATGAATCCTATTAATTTTATTAATACTTTGGTAGAAAAACATCCATCGGTTATTGTTTCATCTACAAAAGATTTAAGAAATGAAATAAAGAATCAAGACAATGTAAAAAATGTTCTTTATTATGATGAAAATGCTACTTTAAATTATAAAGACAATTCATATAAAACTTTTGTAGCAGAGAACTTTGATAATCTTGGAAATGATTTGTGTTATGAAGGAAGTAATCCCCAAAATAGTAATGAAGTAGCAATAGGAAGTAAGATTAAAGAAACTTATGATATAAATGTTGGAGATTATATTACTTTAAGTAAAAATGGAATAGAGAATAAATATAAAGTTGTCCGGATTTGTTCAATCGGTTAATTATTCTGGTGAAATAATTGAAATGACCTTAAATGGTTATAAAAAATTGGATACATCATATTTACCAAATACAATGTATGTTTATTTAGAAAATGAACAAAAGTCAGAAGAATTTATAAATCAAATTAAAGATAAATATGCAGTAGACATTATTTCTACTATGAACTATGTAGAGTCAATGGATTCAGCTATGAATATGTATGTTTCGCTAATAAGTATCATATGCATTGTAATTATTGTGATTACTTTATTATTAATTTATTTAATTTTATATATAGTAATATCATCTATCATTACAAGAAGAAAACAAGAACTTGGAATATTTAAAGCCATAGGGTATGAAAATAAAGGGTTAGTAAGACAGTTAGTGGGTGGTTTTATACCAAGCACTATTATATCAACAATACTAGGATTTGCATTAAGTAAAATATTTATGAGTAAAATATATATAGCGATTTTTAAAGCAGTAGGTGCATACAAGGTAAGTTTTGAATATCCGTTTATAGTATTTTTTATTATAGTAGTTTTACTAATATTAAGTACAATCATCATTGCAACAATACTTGCAAAGAAGATTAAAAAAATTTCAGTATATTCATTAATTAAAGATTAGAAGGAGTGAAAAATGAATAAGGAAAAATTTATTAAAGAATTAGAAAATGTTACAGGATTAGATAATGGTAAGTGTACTATT
>CAOPQH010000004.1 GCA_948505485.1 uncultured Clostridia bacterium | reverse complement strand
TATTCAAGTAGTAAATAGCATTATAAAAAATAACAATAAAGAAGCTCAAAATGAAAATATAACTCAAAATAATTATTCATCATATAGTAAACCAAAAACTGTTTTAAAAGAAGAAACTGTTGTTACAGAAGAAAATGAAAAAAGTGTAGATGTAGTAGACACATTTATAAAATACTGTAATGAGAAAAATCCTACAGAGGCATATAAATTATTATCAGATGATTGCAAAGAACAGTTATTTTCTACAGAAGAAGAATTTATAAATGATTATTATGCACATTTTTTTAATACAAGCAAAAAATATGAATATGAATTATGGATATCAAATTATGGAAGATATACGTATAAAATAAAGTTGTATGAAGACAATTTAATGTCTACAGGAGGACAAGATACAACATATATTGAAGAATATTATACCATAGTAAATAAAGATGATAAGTATTTTTTAAATATTAATGGATATGTAGATAATAAGAAAATAGATAAATCAGCATCTAATAATAATATAACCATCACTGCAAAAGAAAAAGACATATTTATGGAATACGAGACATACATCATAGAAATACATAATCAAACAAATAAAAACATTTTAATAGATAGTAAAGAAAATACAGACACAATGTATATTAGTGATGAAAACGAAAATAAATATCCTTCATATATACATGAAGTTTCAAGAGAAAGACTAAGAATAGGGCCTAATCAAAAGAGGACTGTAAAAATTAAATATACAAAACAATATACAAGCTCATTAAGTTCTAAAAAAATAGTATTCTCAGATATTATACTAGATTATGATTTATATAAGCAAAAAGCAAATACAAAGGAATATATTGGAAGATCAGAGATATCAATTGATTTATAAACAGATACACTTTTGGTTTTTTACGAAGTGAGGTGAGAGCGGTGAATGAAGATGATGAACTAAAAGATCAAGCAGCTGAAAGCAAAGCAAAAAATGTACTAAATGAAGGTAAAAGTAAACTTGTTGGTACAATAAAAAAGATTTTTATGATAATATTAAGAAAATGTGCAACATTCATCATAATTGGTGTATCAATAATATTATTATTTGTTGTGTTATTTCATCAATGGGAAAATGTTATTTATGAAGAAGTTGTTACAATAGCTAAAGATGCAGTTAAAACATCAGATAATAGTAATGAAGATATAAATTTTTCTAAAACAGTAGAAATAGTACAAGATGGTAGTGAATGGTGCATAAAAATTGATAAGGAAATTACAGATAATATAGAAAAGGGATTAAAAGACAAAAAGACAGAGCCTAGGCATTTAAATTTAGAGAACTTTGACTGTTTTAGAGAATTTATAAAAGCAGAGATAATGACACAATATCCTGTTTTAAGTAATAAAAAACCATCAAATAGCACTGAAGGAGATATAATAACAAATGGACTTATAGCAATAAAGAGAATTAAGCCAGGAGAAAAAAGTGCAACACAAATATATTATACAGATCAGGAAAGTTTTAAGAAATTATGTGAAAGTAATGATGAAAAAGCACTAAATTGTTTTACAATAAATGATAACAGAGAATTAGTTATAGCAAATTATGAAAAAGTAACAGTAAAAGGCGAAACAACAAACAGTTCAGTGAAGCCAGCTACACCTGATTCAGAAGAATATACTATAGATTCAAACACTATAGACTATTTATCAATAGTGGACAAGTATACAATGCCGTTTGCTTTACAGTTAGCTATTTTGCAGACATCTGATAGCGAAGAATTAGCATTAGAATTTGCTAGGTTAGCACAGGAGTCTGAACTAGAAATAACAATACAAGATAATATAGAAACAAATACATGTATAGAAACAAGCGAAATAGAGCAAAAATACGAAGGTACTAAAAATTTAACTTATCAAATAAATAAAAATGAAACTACAGTAAATGCAACTACAGTAAATGCAACTACAGGAAATGTAACTACAACTACTATTCTAGAGGGACCTCAAGAAAGTGCTATACCAATTGATCCTCAGCAGGCAGAATGTACAGTTAAAACAACAACAGTTACAAAAACAGATACGCCAAATTTAGAATTAACTAAAATAGACACATGGATTGCACAATTTAATAGAAAATATAATTTAGAAACAAAAACGGAGAACACAACTGGTGGTCCAACAGAAGGAGTAGAAGAAGAGCAAATACAATGTGATATAAACACAGATTCAGATGTAAATACATTTTTAAATGGAAGAATACAATATTGGAATTCAGCACTTACTGATCCAGTACCAGCAGGTACAACTAGAGAAGTCGCAGCTCAGAGAATTAATTTAAACGCAGATGTCAAAAAAGTTACAAAAACAGAAACAACAGTAGATTCAACTACTGTAACGAAAAGGTTCTCAACCAAAACTGCTAATGTAAAAAGCAATGAAGATAAAATATTTAAAATATTTTCTGGAAATATTGCTAAAGAAAGAGACAGTAACGAACAATTAGCAAAAGAGCTTAGAGAAGGTTATGGAAGTATATATGATGCACAAAAATGGCTTTATAGCTTATTAGAAAAAGAAGAGACTACGAAGAATTTTGTAGATACAATGAAATACCTTATAAATAAATACAAAAATAAAAATTATGATGGAAAATTAGATTTAGACCAATATGATGCTGACAATTTTGAAACAGCAACAAGTGGATCAAGTGGAACAGGGGGAGTATTTGGCTGTAATCTAACTAGAGAAGAGTTTATAAAAAAAGCAAAAAATTACAAAAAAGGAGATCAAACGTATCAAAATAATTTAGCAAAATATGCTGGTGATTTTTATGATGCATGTAAGCAGTATAATGTTAACCCTTGTTTAGCATTTGCACATGCTTGCTTAGAAACAGGATATGGATCATCTTCTGAATGTCAAAGTAGAAAAAATTATTTTGGAATGGCACATGGAAATACATCTGCTTCAGGAAAGTCATATTCAAATGTTAAGGAGTCTGTAGAGGATTATTGTAAATGGATAATAGAAAATACAACAGCAGGAACAGATGCATATAATCAATCAGCTCAAGTGTCAAAAAAATATGCTAAGAAAAATAAATCATTTTCAGGAGACCCAGCAACAAATATGTATGATTTATATTCAAGATATGCATTTTTAGGTGCAACACACGTTACAGCAAATGATGATTATACAGTGGAATGGGGAAAAGGTGGAAGAACATATACTAGAATTATATATGGAGGATATGATTATTCAAGCAAAAACTGGAAGAAGAAAAATGAATATGATAAAGAATGTGGGAACAAGCATCCTAAGGCAAATGATAAAACAACAACAAAGGAACAAGCAGATTATGCAGAATATTCTATGAATAATAGAATATCCATATTAACTAATATCTTTGGAGAAGACGCAATGGCAACAGGAAGTGACTTATTAACAGCTGCAAAAAATATTCATACATATATGGAACAAAATAAATATGCATATTGTACATTAGGAACTGAGAAGGATAAATCACATAATGGATTTGGTAAAGCACATGGACTAAATACCACATTTGAAGCATCTAAGAATGGACATCATTTAACTTGTTGTGCAACATATGTTTCTTGGGCATTAATTGAGGCAGGATATACAAAAGTACAAGGAGCTCCAAGGCAACATAGCGGAGCAGGACTAGGAGAAGAATTACAAAGACTTTACAAATGTGAAAAGATTACGCAAAAATCTAAATTAAAACCAGGTGATATATGTTTTTGGTGCACAGGTGGAAGAAGTCATACACAGATATATGGAGAAAAAGGTGTATGGTATAATGCTGGAGGCAATAATGCAATTTCAAGTAAGCCACATGCATATGCGTATAATACATGGGATTATGCATTAAGAATATTAGAATAGAGGTTTAATATGGAAGAAAATAAGAAAAAAATACTAAAAATAGTATTAATGATTTTAGCAAGTATATTAATTATTATACTAGTAATATTATTAATGTTTAAATTTACAGAGCATGATGAAAAAGAAGAAATCAAAGAACAAGTAGCAAATGAAGTAGAAGGGCAAGGAGAGCCAGGAAAACAAGAAGATGTAAAATATGAAAAGCAATCAGTAAAAGAATTATCATTATATAAACTTGTAGAAAATAGTATTAATGGATATATAAATGACATTTATGAAGAAAATTCCAATGAAGTATTAGATGTATTAAGCCAAGAATATAAGCAAAAAGAAGAAATAGATGAAAATAATGTGTTTGATAAAGTAGTTGATATCAATACATATAGTGATTTTGATATAAAAGAAATTGAAGAAAATAATATATTTGGAAATTATGTATTTTTTGTTAAAGGAAAATTACATGCAGAAAAAGATGTTATATTTAATGAACAAACAGGACAATGGGAATGGGTAAAAGCTAATAATACAAGTGAAAAAGAATTAAAATATATAGTAACAATAGATTTTGCAAATTCTACATATAGTATAGAGCCAACAGAACTTAATGAATACTCAATACCTGAAAATTATGAAATTTCTATAACAGAAAATGATAATAATACATTTGAATATAAAGTATATGAAAATTACGAAAAAATAGGTATATATTTACAAGATTTTAAAGAAAAGATATCAAATGACAAAATTGAAGAAGCATATGAATTATTAGAAGATAATTATAAAAAAGCTAAATTTCCTAATATCGAATCTTTTAGAAAATATATAAATGACAACAAAGAAAGATTAGAAGAATTATATGCAACAAAATATAAAATTAACGAATATGACAATTATTATGAGTATGTGTTAATAGATAAAAATAATAATTATTATATTATAAATGAATATTCAGCAATGAATTATAAAATTGCATTAGATACTTACACAAACCAGACAGAAGAAACAGAAAAGAAATATAATTCATCCTCAATAAAAGAAAAAGTAGGAATGAATATAAATAAAATATTTAATGCTATAAATACCAAAGATTATACGTATGTATATAATAAATTAGATGATACATTTAAAAATAATTATTATAAAACACAACAAGAATTAGAAAACTATTTAGAATTAAATTTATATGAACAAAATGAAGTAAAATTTGAAGCTTTTGAGGAAAGAGAAGATAGCACATATATTTATAATATAATTGTAAAAGATAAAGAAGATGAAAGTCAAACAAAAGCTATGACAATAGTAATGCAATTAAAAGAAGGAACAGATTATAAAATGTCATTTAGCATAAAATAATAATAATTATCCCCCAGTTATACTGGGGGATAATTATTATTATTTTATTAATGCTTTCCGATTTGTTCTTTTTCTTTGTTATCCAAATTTTCTTTATCAAGTGATTTTTTTGTGTTTTGTTTTAATTTTAAATTATCTTTTGCAACAGTCATAAGAAGTTTAATTCTATTTGTTTGATTTGCTTCACTTGCACCTGGGTCATAATCAACAGGAGAAATATTAGCTTCTGGATATGTATCTCTAATTGTTTTAATAACACCCTTTCCAACAACATGATTAGGTAAACATGCAAAAGGTTGAACACAAACAATATTTGATATACCATTTTCTATATACTCAATCATTTCAGCTGTTAAAAACCATCCTTCACCTGTTTGATTGCCTATAGATAAAACATCTTTTACTTTACTTTCTAAATGCCAAATATCACAAGGAGGTAAATAATTCTTTTTAGATTTAGCTAAGGCAGATTTTAGGTCTTTTTCTAATATATCAATTAACTTAATAGCCATTTTGCAGATTTTTGCAGAGGTTTTATTAGTATTTAAAAGTGAATTAAAAGTTATTTTATGTGTAGCCATAAACTTGATAAATCCCATAAAATCTGGAAGAATAACTTCTGCACCTTCTTTTTCTAATAAATCAGCTACAAAATTATTACCAAATGGATGGTATTTAATAAGTACCTCTCCAACTATACCAACTTTAGGTTTTTCTATTGATGTATCTAATTTTATTTTTTCGAAATCTTCAACTATATCATAAATGCTTTGTTTAAATTCTTTATTTGAAGATTTAGTAATTAACTTTTTACATTTTTCCATCCAATAATCAAAAAGTTTTTGTGTTTCTCCTTTATTTACTTCATAAGCTCTATTTTTTGTTAACATTTTTTGTAATAAATCAGCATAAACAACACATTTTAAAAGTCTTTCAAGAAGTGGCAAAGTTAGCTTAAAACCTGGCATTTTTTCCATACCAACAACATTAAAAGATATAACTGGTATATTTTCAAATCCAGCATCTTTAAGTGCTTTTCTTATAAAACCAATATAATTTGTTGCTCTACATCCTCCACCAGTTTGAGACATTATTAAAGCTGTTTTATTTAAGTCATATTTTCCAGATTGAAGAGCCTCTATCATTTGTCCTGTAACTAGAATAGAAGGGTAACATGCATCATTATTTACATATTTTAGACCTGTTTCTACTGTATTTTGAGTACAGTTTCTTAATAATTCAAAGTTATATCCTGATGCCTTTCCTGCTGTTTCTAATAATTCAAAATGAATAGGTGCCATTTGAGGAAGCAAAATAGTATAATCTTTTCGCATTTCCTTAGTAAATACTTTTTTAGTTACGCCATAATTTCCACTACCCTTTTCAATTGTATTTTCTTTAATACGCTTGTTCATACTAGCAAGTAAAGAACGTATACGAATTCTTACAGCTCCTAAATTATTTACTTCATCTATTTTTATTAGAGTATACATTTTTCCATAACTAGAAAGTATTTCTTCAACTTGGTCTGTAGTTACTGCATCAACACCGCAACCAAAAGAGTTTAATTGTATTAATTCAAAATTGTCATTTTTACCGACAAAATCAGCAGCAGCATATAATCTAGAATGAAACATCCATTGGTCTACAACTCTTATAGGTCGTTTTGCTTCAGATAAATGAGCTATACAATCTTCAGTTAAAACGCATAAACCTAAAGAAGTTATTAATGTATCAATTCCGTGGTTAATTTCAGGGTCTAAATGGTATGGTCTACCAGCTAGTACAATTCCACGTAAGTTATTATCATTAATATATCTTACAGTATCTTCACCTTTTTGATGTATATCTTTTTTACATTTTTTATATTCATTTTCAGCCTTTTCTGCTGCTTCTAAAAGTTCTGCTTTTGTAAAATTATATTCCTTAAATTCATCTAACCCTAATATTTTTTTTGTAAGATTTTTAGCATCAAAAGGTAAAAATGGATTAATAAATTTTATATCATCATTTTTTAATTCTTCTACATTATTTTTTAAAACCTCAGAATATGAAATAACAATAGGACAATTATAATGATTATCTGACTTTTCATATTCCTTTCTAGAGTATGGCATGCAAGGATAAAAAATAGTTTTAATACCTTGTTCTAAAAGACTTTGAATATGTCCGTGAGCAAGTTTTGCAGGATAGCAAACAGACTCAGAAGGCATTGATTCTATACCTTTTTCATATGTTTTTCTTGTACTTTTTTCTGAAATTATAACTCTAAATCCTAATTGTGTAAAAAAAGTAAACCAAAAAGGATAATCCTCATACATATTTAAAACTCTAGGGATTCCAATAGTACCTCTTAAAGCATATTGTTCTTCTAAAGGCTTATAATCAAAAATTCTATCATATTTGTATTTTACTAAATTTGGCAATTTGGCATTATCAGAAATTATTCCAGCACCCTTTTCACAACGATTACCAGAAATATATCTCTGTCCATTACTAAATTTATTTATAGTTAATTTACAGTTATTTTCACAACCTTTACAGCGTGTATGTGTAACTTGTATATCTAAATTATTTAACTCATCTAATTTAGTTATTGTAGATACATATTCCATATCAAGATTTGCTTCATATTGTTCTTTGGATAAAAGTGCCATTCCGTATGCACCCATAAGTCCACATATATCTGGTCTTATTACGTTCTTACCAACAATTTTCTCAAATGCACGTAAAACAGCATCATTATAAAATGTACCGCCTTGTACTACTATATGATCGCCTAAAGTCTCTACGTCCCTAACTTTCATAACTTTTTGAATAGCATTTTTAATAACAGAATATGAAAGTCCACTAGAGATATCTCCTACAGAATAACCTTCTTTTTGAGCTTGTTTAATTTTAGAGTTCATAAATACAGTACACCTTGAGCCTAAATCAACAGGACGTTTAGAAGATATTGCCTCCTTAACAAACTCAGATATTTCTAAATTTAGACTTTGTGCAAATGTTTCTATAAATGAACCACATCCAGAAGAACAGGCTTCATTTAGCATAATGTTCTCAATTGCTCCATTTTTCATTTTAATGTATTTCATATCTTGACCACCAATGTCAACAATACTAGTAACATTAGGCTCAAATTTTTTTGCAGCTGTATAATGTGCAATAGTTTCTATTTCATTTAAATCAATATTTAAAGCTGTTTGAATAAGTTTTTCTCCATATCCTGTAACACCACTATATCTAATAGTAGCATTTTCAGGAAGTACATTATATAGTTTTTCTAACATTTTGATAACACTATCTAAAGGATTACCTTCATTACTACCATAAAGAGAATATAATAAGTTACAATTACTGTCAATTAATACAAGTTTTGTAGTAGTAGAGCCAGCATCTATTCCTATAAAACAGTCTCCACTAAAAGTAGATAATTCCCTTTTTTCAACTTTGGCCATATCATGTCTTTTTTTGAATTCATCATATTCAGAAGTGCTTAAAAATAAAGGAGATAGAGGCTTTGTTGTATTATCTTGAGAGATTTTTAAATTTTCTATTTTTTCTTTTAATTCGTTAACTGTTATAGGTACACAGTTTAATGAATCCAAAGCTGCACCTTTTGCAACAAGTAAATGAGCTTCCTCTGGAATTATTATTTGTTCATCAGTAAGATTTAATGTTTCTATAAATCTTTTTCTTAATTCAGGCAAATAATTTAGAGGACCACCTAAGAATGCGATATTTCCTCTAATAGGTCTACCACAAGCCAAGCCACTTATTGTTTGATTAACAACTGCTTGAAATATTGATGCAGCTATGTCTTCTTTAGCAGCACCTTCATTAATTAAAGGCTGAATATCGGTTTTAGCAAAAACTCCACAACGAGATGCAATTGGATAAATAGTTGTATAATCTTTAGCTAATTCATTTAAACCTTGAGTATCAGTATGTAATAATGAAGCCATTTGATCTAGAAATGCTCCTGTTCCGCCTGCACAAGTACCATTCATACGTTGTTCTATTGATTGATCAAAGTATATTATTTTTGCATCTTCACCACCAAGTTCTATAACAACGTCAGTTTTAGGCATTTCTTGTTCTACTACTCTTTTACATGAAACAACTTCTTGGATAAAATTGACCCCTAAAAACTTAGCTGCAGACATTGCTCCAGAACCAGTAAGAGCAATTGTAAATAGATTGTTTGGATAATTATTACAAAGTTCATAAAGAACATTACAGACAGTATTTTTTGTATCTGAAAAATGTCTTGTATAATCCTTATATAAAATTTCCTTTTTATCATTCATAACTATTACTTTTACAGTTGTAGAACCAACGTCAAGCCCTATATGTAAAATATTATTCATTTTTACCTCCTATTTCGATATTTGAAATTTTAGATTATATGTAATCTTTTAAATTCTAATATCTAATTTCCAACATCCGACTTCCAACCTCTAACCTCTAATTATTAATGCACTTTATAAGTATCTCTAGATATAACCTCTGATTTAACCTTTTGACCATTTAAGGTTAAGGTTCTATAAGTTATAGAATTTATTGCGTTAGATGTTCTACTTGTTATTTTTGAAGTTATATCTACATTATATTCTGTACCCTCTCTTAAACCATAAATATCAAATTTTGCATTTCCGCGTTCAACAGAGCAAGTGATTTTTATAGGATAGTTTCTAGTATTTTTAAATTTAAAGTCTTGAGAGCCATAAACTACAGTAGCATCTCTACCAGCTGCTGCATAAGAAGGAACAAATTGATGATTTCTTTTTTCTATTATTTCTAAATTTGCATATAATACAGCATTAAACAAAGTTGTTGATATTTGGCATATTCCACCGCCTAATCCGTCAATAACTTGACCATCTTGATATATTTTTGCCTCTTTATAACCAGCAGCTATTGTTCTTCTACCTACAACTTTATTATATGAAAAAGTTTCTCCTGGCATTAATACAGTTCCATTTATTTTATTAGCAGCTAACCTTAAATTTGTTGTTCTATCTCTATCAGATGTATTATAACTTGTAGAAAATGTAGATATATAATCTGGAAATGCTTCCATTCCAATCATATTTGTTGTTACATTAGGTGTAAGAATTTTCAAAGGAACAGTATATTCATCTTTTTCCCCAGAATTTAACATATTTTTAACTTGCTCTACAGAAATATCAAAATCTAAGCCATTTTTATGAGCAAATACAGCACGTGGATTCTCAGTATAATAAGCATCAACAGGTTGTTTATATATTTCATTATGAATTGCATCAACATCAATAGGGTTAGGATTTTGCATCTCTGTAGCAATTTCAATTGATGAATCATAATATGATAAATCTCTAACAGCAGAAATTATTATATTTTTCATTTCTTCTACTTTAACAACTGGACCAGATCTGCCAGGTGTTATAATAAGTTCATCATCTTCTATGTAGTAACCACTTTGTATTATTGTATCAGGTAATTTAGTAGAAATATCATTTAAAACATTTGTTAAAGCATCTCTATTGATATAAAGAACAGGATCGATATTAATATTATTTGTCAGTAACTTAAGAGCTGTTAAATCCTTTTGTAAAAAATTGCCTTGTGTACTAATTTCATATGCTTTATTAACTGCGGATTCAATATCAAAAGTTGCTTCAATCTGTTCTAAGCTTATTGTAGTTTCGTAATCATTATGATGTAATGTTATATTTTCTGGCATTTTACTTAATATATCTTTATGTATTTTATTAATTGCTTCCTCTTTAGTTAATCCAGAAATATTTATATTTTTTATAAATATACCATTTAGAATTTTTGTACTATTATTATTTATAATTGAAAATACAACGAAAAATAAAATGATAAAAGATATAAAGCAAATAGATGAAATAGTAAATATTTTTATAACTTTTTTATCATTATTATCTGGTGTGACTACAGAAAAGCCACTAGAGTTTACAGTATATGTATTTTCTTCATTTTTTAAAAGCATAGTATTTCTCCTAATTTTATAATAGGTCTTTCCCTATATATCTTATCATATTTTGTGATTTTTTGATAGTATTTGTAAGAAAAAAATAAATAAAAATTTAAGTTCTAAAATGGACAAATTATTAATAATAATTAATAAAACTAAGAGAAAGGAAAAAAGCCAATGAAACATTTCAAAGTAATATGTATTTTTATAATTGTATTCTTAATAATTGTTATAGGGGGATATTTTGGAATTAAAAGCTTGAATAGCAAAAAGGAAGTTTTACAAGAAGAATATATACCAGAAGAAGAAATAAATGATGAGCAAAATAGACAAACTATTGTAAGCTTATATTTCTTAGATGCTCAAACTAATGAGATAATACCAGAAGCAAGAATGGTAGATGTATCAAAATTAATTAAAGCACCATATGATAAAATTATGAATTTACTAATGGAAGGACCTAAAAGTGAAAAGTTAAAAAGAGTTATACCTGAAGATGCTAAATTTTTAGGAAGTAGCTTTTCAGGCGATTGTGTAACAATTAATTTATCTAGTGAATTTTTAAATTATACAGATGAAGATATAAAAAATAAATCAATTAATACTATAGTAAACTCATTAACAGAATTAACAGAAGTAAATTCTGTAAAAATATTAATTAATGGTCAAGAAAGTAAAGAGTTAAAGAGTACTTATGTTAGAATATAGCTATTTCAATAATTTATATAATTTAACGCATTTTATAAATTTTGTAAAATCATTTAAAAAACACTCAACGTCTCTTAGAGAATTAGCAGTGTTACACTTATATTTAGCAAAATCAAATTTGTTTTTTCGAGGTGATACATCATCTCGATTTTCTTTTTGTTCAAAATTATTAACATTATATATTCTGTTCATAAGATTCTCCTTTTATTGTAAGATTATCAAAGTATCACGGTGATTTTATAAAATATTACAATTTGTGATAAAAGCGATAAAGTCTTAATCTATAATCGCCCCTACAGCTCATGAGAAAATTTTATAGTCTTTATTAAACTTTATAATATTTCATAAAATTTTGCTATCAAAGTATATTTCTATTTTGCAAAAAAATGTAATTTATTATATAATATGCGAAAACTATGAAAAGGGTAAAAGTATTTTAATGGAAAATATAAAAATAAAAGAAAATGAAAGAATTGATGATTTAGAAATCAAAGGATTAAAGATTATTCAAAATACAGATGGATTTTGCTTTGGGATAGACAGTGTTTTACTTTCGGATTTTGCAAAAAATATTAAGAAAAATTCAAAAGTTATAGATTTAGGAACTGGAACTGGAATAATAGCAACTTTATTATGTGCTAAAACAAATTTATCAAAGGTAATAGGAGTAGAAATACAAGAGGATGTAGCAGAGATGGCAAATAGAAGTATAAAATTAAATCATCTAGAAAATAAATTTCAAATTATAAATGATAATATTAAAAACTTAAAAAACAAATTTGAGGCATGCAGTTTTGACGTTGTTATAACTAATCCACCATATCAAAAATTAAAAACAGGAATAATAAGTGATAGCCAAAAAAAATTAATATCAAGACATGAAATAGAAGCAGAATTAGACGATTTTATATCAATGGCTTTTTATTTATTAAAAGATAAAGGCGAATTTTATATGGTACACAGAGCAGAAAGATTAGTAGATATTATTTCTACAATGAGAAAAGCTAAAATAGAACCAAAACAATTAAGAATGATCTGTTCAAGCAAAGGAAAAGAACCTAAATTAGTACTAATAAAAGGAATAAAAAATGCAAAGCCATTTTTAAAAATACAAAATAATTTATACATTTATAATAAAGATGGTAAATACACTCCAGAAATACTAAAAATATATGCTAAAAAGGACGAATAATTATAGCCACATGTGTCAATTGCATTTTTCTTTAATATTGTAGAGTAGTCACGCGTGTCAATAGTGTTTTTCTTTTGAGCTTGCGAAAAAGAAAATACCCTATTGACAGGTAGCTTGGCAGTCATATAATTATAAATTAAAGGAGGAAATAATTATGGCAGGCACACTATACATAGTAGCCACACCAATAGGCAATTTAGAAGATATAACATTAAGAGCTCTTAAAATTTTAAAAGAAGTAGATATAATAGCAGCAGAAGATACAAGGCACACACTAAAATTATTAAATCATTTTGAGATATCAAAACCACTAATAAGTTATCACAGGCACAATGAAGACCAAAAAACAAATATACTAATAGATAAGCTAAAAAATGGTGAAAATATTGCACTTGTTTCAGATGCGGGAACACCAGGTATATGTGATCCAGGTGAAGTAATAATAAAAATGGCAATAGAAGAGCAAATAAATATAGTACCAATACCTGGTGCATGTGCTATGATTAATGCATTAATATGTTCAGGAATAGATACAAAAGAATTTATATTTTTAGGATTTTTACCGTTAAATAAAAAAATAAGGAAAGAGAAACTAAAAACAATAAGTAATTCAAAAGAAACAGTAATTTTATATGAAGCACCCCATAAGATAGAAGAAACTTTAAAGGATTTAAAAGAAATAATTGAAGATAGAAAAATAGTAATAGCAAGAGAACTTACTAAAATACATGAAGAATTTTTTAGAGGAGATATAGAAGAAGCTATTAAATATGCAGAAAATATAAAAGGAGAAAATATTATTGTAATAGAAGGAAATAATAAGCTAAAAGATAATGAACTAATAGATATGACTTTAGAAGAACATTATATTTACTATAAAAAACAAGGTTATAGTAAAAAGGAAATAATTAAGAAAGTTGCTAAAGATAGAAAGGTACCAAAAAATGAAATATATATGAAATACATACAAAAGGAATAAAGTTTTTGCTTTATTCCTTTTCTGGTTTTAAATCTGATAAATTTTTTAAACATTTATTACAAACTAATTTGCCTTTATAATTAACTAAATGTTTAGAATGTCCACAAAAAATACAGTTAGGTTCAAACTTCTTTAAAATTATTGAAGAACCATCAACATATATTTCCATAGGATCTTTTACAGAAATATTAAATTTATTTCTTAATTCAATAGGAATAACAACGCGCCCAAGCTCGTCGACTCTCCTAATAATACCTGTTGATTTCATAAAATCACACTCCTCTTTAAAGTTACAATATTCGACAAAAAAATGTAACAATATAATAACATATTTCAGCATGTAGGTCAATAAAAATGGGAAATTTGTCGATAAATATCAAAAAAAATTTTCCAAAAAGTGGAAAAAATAATTTTTATAATTAAATATAATCATTAAAATTATTTTATTGAATAAAAATACAAGGAGGAGAAAAAATGTTAAATATTATTTGGCCTATTTTTATAATTATTTCATTCATATATGCATTACTTAGTGGAAATATTGATAATGTAAATAATAGCATATTTCAGTCTACAAGTGACGCTGTAAAACTATCAGTTGACTTATTAGGCACTGTTTGTCTTTGGAGTGGAATTATGGAAATTGCATCAAATACTAAAGTGATTGTACATTTAACAGATACGCTAAAACCTATATTAAGAAAAGTATTTCCTGAAGTAAAACCCGATAGCCAAGTTCAAAAGGAAATTTCAATGAATATAATTGCAAATATTTTAGGTTTAGGAAATGCAGCAACGCCAATAGGATTAAAAGCTATGGATACAATGCAAAAAGAAAATAAAGATAAAGATAAGTTGTCTAATTCCATGATTATGTTTATTATTTTAAATACTGCTTCATTACAACTTATTCCTACTACAGTAATAGCAATTAGGAATTCCTTAAATTCATCAAACCCAACGCAAATAATATTTCCAGTATGGGTAGCTACTATTATTGCAGCAATTACAGGTGTAACAGTAACTAAAATATTAATTAAATTAAACAAGTAGGGAGAAAATATGAAGATTATAAATTACATATCAAGTGCAGCTATGCCAATTGTTATATTAGTTATCCTATTATATGGATTAACAGAGAAAAAAAACGTTTTTGATTTGTTTATAGATGGTGCTAAAAAAGGGTTGAAAATAGTTATAAAAATTTTTCCAACGTTAATAGGATTATTTGTAGCAATAGGAGCACTTAGAAGTTCAGGAATTATTAATTTAATAATAAATTTAATAATGCCATTATTAAACTTATTAAACATACCAAGTGAAATTATGCCACTTGCAATACTTAGACCTATTTCAGGTAGTGCATCTATGGCAGTTGCAACAGATATAATGAAAAATTTTGGTGTAGATAGTACAATAGGGATTTTAGCATCTGTAATAATGGGGTCAACAGAGACAACTTTATATACAATAGCAGTATATTCAAGTTCTGTAGGAATAAAAAATACAAGATTTGTATTATGGGCTGCTTTAGCAGCGGATTTAGCTGGAATTATTGCGTCAGTAGTGATTTGTCGAATGATGTCGTGAAGTTTTTCTTGACAAAACAATATATAAGATGTAAGATATATTCATAATTTAATTCAAAAGGAATTTAAAATGATAATAAAAATCTTAGAATTTATATCAATATATTTAATAATTAGAAAACAAATTATTAAATTATGTTCAAAAAGCATTTTAAAAAAAATATCAAAAAGTTATTAATTTTGTAGAGAAAGTAATCCCCCCAAAAAAAAATTAAAAAATAAATAAATATTTTTTTGCCCCTAAAATATTTTTTCTATGTAATTTTTTCTTTAATTATTTTCTCTACAATTAAATATATTATCTATGATATGTTTCACCATTAGAAATTTTAAAGCCTCTAAAAAGTTGCTCTAATAAAAATATTCTAATTAGTTGATGTGGAAATGTCATTTTAGAAAAACAAATTTTATCATTAGAAATGGCCAATATTTCATTAGTCAAACCTAATGAACCACCAATAATAAAAGTTATATTACTTGTAATTAATGATAAGTTATCCATTTTTTTAGAAAAATCTTCTGATGAGTATTGCTTTCCATTTAAATCTAAAGCAATAATATACGAGTCTTTTGGTAAATGTTTCATTATATTATTAGATTCTTTTACTTTTATATTTTTAATAATAGATGGATTTAATTTATCTGGAATCTTCTCATCAGGGAGTTCAACAATAGATAATTTACAATACTTAGAAAGTCTTTTTATATATTCATTACATGCATCCTTAAAAAATATCTCTTTTAGTTTTCCTACACATATTATATTTATGCTTAACATTAGATACTCCTTTATATTTTAAAAATTTTACTATGTTCAGTTCTACTTGCAATTGATAATAAAAGGGAATTTTCGTTATAATCATTTTCAATTAATTCATTTATAACAGTTTGATATGCAAGCTCAGGAAAGTTACTTTCTTTACTTAAATGGCCAAGTAATGCTGTATTTAATCCAGAGTTTAATAAATAAGATATAGTTTTTCCAGCTATTATATTAGAAAGATGACCAGTAGGACCTGCAATTCTGCTCTTTAAATGAAAAGGATATTTAGAACATTTTAAAACTTCAGGATCATAATTTGATTCTAATAAAATAAAATTACTACCATCTAAATTTTTAAGAATATCATTAGTCATATGACCTATATCAGTAGCAATACTGATTTTTTTGTTATTATTCTTTATAGTAAATCCGCATGGATTTGCTGCATCATGAGGAATGGCAAATGAATTTATTTCTAAATCTCCAATTTCAAACTTTTCAGAAACATTAAATTTTTTTATATTTTTTGAACTAATTTTATCAACTTGAGAAGGCATATTGTCTAAAGTCTTATCATTAGCAAATACCGGAATATCAAATTTTTTTGAAAATGTTCCTAATCCTTGAACATGATCAGAATGCTCATGAGTTACTAAAATTGCATCAATAAAAGAAGGCTCTACATTTATATCATGTAAAGCTTGTTCGATTTTTTTACTACTTACACCAGCATCGACTAGTAGTTTTGTATTTTCAGTTTCTACAAATAAACTATTTCCACTACTTCCACTATATAAACTACAAAAATTTAGCATATCTATTTCTTCCTTTAATATGTTACTCTTTTAATATTAGCTCCTAATTTTCTAAATTTATTTTCTATATTTTCATAACCTCTGTCTATATGATCTAAGTTATAAACTTCTGTTTCACCTTCTGCAATAATTCCAGCAATTATAAGTGCTGCACCAGCTCTTAGATCTGTTGAGTATACTGGAGCGGCATATAATTTATCAACTCCTTCAAAAAAAGCAGATTTACCTTGTGGAGTGATTTTTGCTCCCATTTTATTTAATTCATCAGTATACTGAAATCTTGATTCCCAAATACTTTCGTTTATCATACTTGTACCATTTGCAATTGAAAGAACAACTCCCATTTGTGGTTGCAAATCAGTTGGAAAACCAGGATAAGGTAAAGTTTTTATATTAGCTTTTGAAGGTCTTACATCACACCAGATTCTCATATCATCACCTAAGTCTTCAACATGTCCACCAACTTCTAATATTTTTGCAGTTATTGACTCTAAGTGTTTAGGTATACAATTTTTAATTATTATATCGCCTTGAGATGCAACAGCAGCAAGCATAAAGGTACCAGCTTCTATTTGATCTGGAACAACAGAATATGTACTATTTCCAGATAATTTTTTAACACCATTAACTTTAATTACATCTGTTCCAGCTCCTCTAATATCTGCACCCATAGTATTTAAAAAGTTTGCAACATCTACAATATGAGGCTCCTTTGCAGCATTATCTATAATAGTTGTCCCTTCAGCTAATACAGCAGAAAGCATAACATTAATAGTTGCACCAACAGATACAACATCCATATAAATAGAATTTCCAACTAACTTATCTGCTGTTGCAGTAATATTTCCTTTTTCTACATCTACTGTAGCACCCAATGCTTCAAATCCTTTTATATGTTGGTCAATAGGTCTTGCTCCAAGTTTACATCCTCCAGGCATGCCTACTTGTATTTTTCCCATTCTACCAAGCATAGAGCCAATTATGTAATATGAAGCTCTAAATTTTCTTGTCAAATCTAAAGGTGCTGTAGTTGTTGTTATATTACGTGTATCAATAGTTAATTCATTTGGTGTATTCCATATAATTTTTGCACCTAATGATTCTAATATCTCGCAAGATATTTTAACATCGCTAATATTAGGTATATTATCTATTGTACAAATTCCATCTATTAAAAGCGTTGCAGGTAAAATAGCAACTGCTGCATTTTTAGCACCACTAATTGTTATTTCTCCATGTAAAGGAGTCTGACCTGTAATAACTAATTTTTCCAAAATGTATTACCCCCAAATATTATACAAAATTAAATAGAGTGTAGAACACTCTATAAACAAATAAAATATATCATAAAAAAATATAATTTACAACTATTTTATTTAATTTTGCAACTATTTTTTCGCAGTTAGAAGACCATTATTTGCAAATAATTCTATAAGTTTAAATTTAAAATCAATGTTATCATTAGAATTATCTGATATTAAAGTATATTCTTCATCAGATAAATTACTTTTTAAAACCTCTTTAGAATCATCTGGTACTATTCCAGAACTCACGTCAACAAAACATAATGGAGGAAACATTACGCACCACCAGTTTTGACCTTTAGCTTCTCCAATTTCTACTCTTAATGCGTCATAATATCCTGATGGTAATGAAATATCTCCATAGTATTTAGTTGGAAATTCAAAATTTCCAATATTAATATTAACATTATAGTCATATCCTTGCTCATAAATTGTATTTAAAGCTATTTTCTTAAAAACATTTTTATTTTCTTCTACTAGTTTTATTGCTTCGTCTTTAGAATTACAATCTTTACATATTGTATTCATATATTCTAATAAGTTATCTCTTACCATATACTTTAGGTTTTGATCATCTTCTGAATCGCTATTAGCAATAACATGTAATCTAAAAACACTGTCACATAAATCCTCTGATACAGCTTTAACATAAGAAAACGCACAAATTAAAACATATAATATTAAAAGTAGTAATATTATTAAAAATGATTTTATATTAACAGATTTACCTAAATTTTTAAAAACTTTCATAATTAATTAACCTTTCTAAATTTAATAACAAAACATAATAATTTAATTAAAAAAACGAGTTCGACTCTTAGTCATTATTCATTATAACCAATTATAGTGTGTAACTAATATTATGAATATTTGCTTACATAAACGCCGTGAAGAACGGAGTTTTTTAAATTAAATTATTATGTTTTGCTAATATAATAAATGATAAGAAAATTCTTCAAACTTTCTAACTAAAAAACTTATTTGTAAAAATATCTCTTTAAAATAATTATTAACCAAAATTTTAAAATTATACATTGTCGAAAAATAACGTCGAATAAAAACGACGAGTTTTATTTGAAATATTATTGACATATTTAAAACAAAATGGTAAAATTTACCAGTAGTCAAAAATGAAAGCATTAATATTTAAACAATTTGCTTGAAGGGATTGATGTTATGAATACAAAAGATACTATGCAAGAAAGAATATGCTGTTTTTATGCAAATGAAGTACATTTACAAATAATGATATTGCCATATATAGCTAGTAAGTTAGAAACAAACGAAAAAGTATATTTAATAAATCAGGACAATATGGAAAAAAGTATAAAAAACACAATAAGAAAAATCAATTTAAAAGAAACTAAAAAAGAAGAAATTTTAAAATTAAATTGGGGAGATAAAATTAGTCTTAAAGATATAAATTATGAAGAAAATATAAATATCATTATAAATGGTAGTGAAGATTTTAATGATAAAGTAACAAAGGAATTAAAAGATTATAGTAAAATGAATATAATAAATAGTTACAATTTAGAGAAAATAAGCGATATAGAAAAGATAAAGAGTCAGTATAAAAAAACAATAAATTCTATTGGAATAAAAGAATTTGCATAAAACTATTGCTAAAAAATAAAAAATAGTATATAAATATAAAGAAGATAAAATTGTTTATCTTCTTTATATTTATATATTAGGAAAGTCATGCTGACTTTCTAAATATATAAAAATATATTGTACACAAATTTATTACATAAATTTGGCACACGAACAAATTAACGGAAAGCCAAAGAAAAAAGTTAAAATTATGCTAATATTAAGGCTTTCCGATTTGTTCTATTTTAAAACAAAAAGATAGGAAGGATTAATATGGCAAAAAATATAGAAGAAATAAGAAGTATATTAAAAAAATATAATCAAGAACATTTATTAAATATGTATAATGATTTAGATGATCAAAAACAAAAGATATTACTAAATCAATTAGAAAATATCGACTACAATTTAATAAAGTCTTTGTATGAAAATACAAAAAAAGAACAACAAAAAGATAATGATGCAAAAATAGAACCAATAGACTACTTTGATAAAAATAAACTATATGATAATTATAAATATTATGAAGGTATAGGAAAAAAAGCAATAAAAGAAGGAAAATTAGCAGCAGTTACAATGGCTGGAGGACAAGGAACAAGATTAGGACATAAAGGACCTAAGGGAACTTATGATATTGGTTTAGACTCACATAAATCATTATTTGAGTTATTAGCAGATTCATTAAAAGAAGCAGGGAAAAAATTAGATGTAATAATCCCTTGGTTTATAATGACAAGTAGAGAAAATAACAAAGAAACAGTAGAGTTTTTTGAAAAACATAAATTTTTCGGCTATCAAAAAGATAAAAACATTTTCTTTTTTGAGCAAGGTGAATTGCCAATGGTAGATACAGAAGGTAAAATTCTTATAGGAGAAGATGGATTAGTCAAAGAAGCAGCAGATGGACATGGAGGAATTTATGAATCTTTAGTAAAAAATGGAATGACAGCAAAAATGAGACAATTAGGTGTAGAATGGGTATTTATTGGAGGAGTTGACAACTGTCTTGTAAAAATGGTAGATCCAGTTTTAATGGGTCTTGCAATAGATAAAAAAGTAACCGCTGCAGGAAAATCAGTTGTTAAAGCAAATTCTAAAGAAAAAGTTGGTGTATTTTGCAAAAAAAATGGTAGACCAAATGTAATAGAGTATACAGAAATATCAGAAGAAATGGCTGAAGCAATAGACGAAAATGGAGAATTAGTATATGGAGAATCTCATATATTATGCAATTTATTTAATATATCAGCAATAGAAAGAATGGGAGCAAGTGAATTACCGTACCATAGTGCTTTTAAAAAGGCAACATATATAGATAAAGATGGAAATAAAATTGAGCCAGATGGGCCAAATGCATATAAATTTGAAGCGTTTTTATTTGATGCATTTGGAGAACTTGATGATATGGTAGTTTTAAGAGTTAAAAGAGAAGAAGAATTTGCACCAGTAAAAAATGCCAAAGGTGTAGACAGCCCTGAAACAGCTAGAGAGTTATACAAAAATTTTTATAATTTATAAAATATTATAGTGTAATAAATCTTTACACTTCAAAACTTATTTATTAAATTAATATCAAGATAGAAGGTAGAGAAAATATCTCTTATAAGAGAGTTTTTCTACCTTTTTGATATAATAGGAAAGTCATACTGACTTTTTAATTACGAATATAAACTTTAAGGAGAAGTAAACAATATTCTATCTAGGTTACTATTAAACTCATAGTAGCATAGGTTTATAGGTAAAACCTTTATTTAAAAACCTAAATACATTATACAAGGAGAAAAAATATGAATTATTTAGAAGAATACAAAAAATGGTGTGAGGGAGACGTATTTGATCAAGATACAAAAAACGAATTATTATCAATAAAAAATGATGAAAAGGAAATAGAAGATAGATTTTATCAAGAATTAGAATTTGGTACAGCTGGGCTTCGTGGAGTTATAGGAGCTGGAACAAATAGAATGAATAAATACACTGTTGGAAAAGCAACACAGGGGTTAGCAAATTATATAGTAAAAAGAGGAACACAAGATAAAGGTGTTGCAATTAGTTATGACTCTAGAAAAATGTCTGATGAATTTAGTAAACAAACAGCATTAATACTAAATGCAAATGGCATAAAAACATATATATTTGAAGAATTAAGACCAGTTCCAGAATTATCATTTGCAGTAAGAGAATTAGGATGTACAGCAGGAGTTATGATAACAGCAAGTCATAATCCACCTAAATATAATGGATATAAAGTATATTGGGATGATGGATCACAAATAGTTAATCCAGTAGATAAAGACATTATTGCAGAAGTAAGAAACATACAAAATTATGAAGATATAAAAAATATTTCCGAAGAAGAAGCAAAGAAAAAAGGTTTATATAATATTATTGGAAAAGAAATCGATGAAAAATATATAAATATATTAAAAAGTTCAGTTTTAAATCCAGAAGCAATTAAAAAAGTTGGAAAAGATTTAAAAATAGTATATACGCCATTACACGGAACAGGTAATACTTTGGTAGAAGGATTATTAAATGATTTAGGGTTTGAAAATGTATACGTTGTACCAAAACAAGCTAAACCAGATGGTAATTTCCCAACTGTAAGTTATCCAAACCCAGAAGACCCTAAGGCTTTTGAACTTGCACTAGAGCTTGCAAAAGAAAAAGATGCTGACATAGTATTGGCAACAGATCCAGATGCGGATAGATTAGGAATTTTTGTAAAAGATAGTAAAACACAAGAGTATAAAAATTATACTGGAAACATGTCTGCATTATTAATTGCAGAATATAGAATTTCACAAATGAAAGAAAAAGGAATATTACCAAATAATGGAATGTTTATAACAACAGTTGTTTCTTCTAATCTTGCTTATGATATAGCAAAATATTATGGTTTGCAAATAAGAGAAGTTTTAACAGGCTTTAAAAACATAGGAGAACAAATGAAACTTGCAGAAATAAACAAAGATGCAAAATATGTTTTCGGATTTGAAGAAAGTTATGGTTGTTTAATAGGAGATTATGCAAGAGATAAAGACGGAATTTCTGCAGTAATGGCATTGTGTGAGGCAGCAGCTTATTATAAAACAAAGGAATTAACTTTATGGGATCAAATGATAAATATATACGAAAAATATGGATATTATAAAGAAACACAAGTATCAATAGTTTTAGAAGGTAGCGAAGGTGCTAAACAAATAAAAGAAATGATGGAAAAACTGAGAAATACAGACATAGAAAAAATAGGCAATTATAAAGTTTTGAAATTTAGAGATTATAGAGAAGATATAGTTAAAAATATGAATACAAAAGAAGTAGCAAACCCAGGACTTCCAAAATCTAATGTTTTATATTATGAATTAGAAAATAATTTTTGGTGTTGTGTAAGACCATCAGGAACAGAGCCTAAAATAAAATTATATATGGGAGTAAAAGGAACAAGTAATGAAGATGCTAACGAAAAGCTAGAACAATTAAAAGAAGCGATGGTAAAAATAGTAAAATAAAGTTTAATAAAGCAAGAGATATACAAATTTAAAAAAATTATATATGAATAAGTAATTATCCCCTAGCTAGGCTGGGGGATAATTACTTATGAAACACATTACCTACGGAGAAATAGTGCTTGAGAGAATAAAATAGATAAATATTAAAAAATCTAAAAAAGTAACAAAAAAGTAATATAAAAGTAAATATCAAGTAATATAGCTATAAAAAAAGCATCCGTAGATACTTAGAACCCCTACCATAAATAGCTAAAAAAGAGGCATTGACTTTCAAAGCACAATATTTTTAAATATAAGTAAGCAATAATGTGCATATGAAAGGGAGGATTTCATCATGAGGAAGAAAAATTTGATTATAGTTAGCAGTGCTATATTAACAATTATTTTAATAGCTATACAATGGTATTATATAACAAAGCATAATGAAAATACTCAAATAAGTGCTACAAATATTGAACAATATAATGAAAATAGTAATAGCGTTAATGAAACATATACTGTAGCTGTAGAAGAAAACGAAGAAAGCAAAAAGATGGCTATAAAACTAAAAGAAATGACACAATATAATGGAGGAGTTACAGTTCAACAAGGTAATATAATTGTAAGTATGAATACTGATTTAAAAATAGATTCAAATATTGCAAATTATAGAACTTATTATGGAATTGGAGAACAAGTACGTGTTCAAATACAATTTGATAAAGTAATAAAAAGTGTATCAAATCAAGTGTTATATCTAAAATTTGGAAGTGGTACAGAAAAGCAGGTAACTTATAATAATATTTCAGGAAGTGTTATAACATTTGTTTATAATATACAAGAAGGAGATAATGGAGAATTAAAATTAACAAACCTTTCAGGAACAGTAACAGATACAGATGACAATTCAATTGCTATAGGATTGTCTCAATCAAATGCAATTGTATATCAAGGTACTAGTAATATTATAGCAGATACGTTAGTTCCTGAATTTAATATGGGTGCTACTATAGAAGATAACACAAAAATAAGGATAACCTATGCATTAAGCGGAGAGATATATATAAAGAAAGATAATAAAATAACAAAAGCATCAGATTTAACAGAGGAAGATTGGAAAAAGAATGTATATGGAAGAGTTCAAGAAAAAACTAATACTGATAAGTACTATGATGCAAAAGGAACATTTGAAAGCTTTTCAACAAACGAGGAAGAGGGGATAAAACAAATAACCTTTGATTATAATATAGCAAAAGGAGACAATGGTAATTTTGCTTGTTTCTTGAATAATTGTTGTGATTTAGCTGGAAACAATATAGCTGGTAATAGATGGGCAACTGAGGTTATAACTGAACCAACTCCTTTACCTATAAGGGCATGGGTGGATTTATCAGATACAAGCCAATATAGAATAGTAGATGGAAAGTATTATTTAAAAGCTAATAGTCAAATAAAAGTAGGAGTACAATTCAATGACATAGTATATAACTATGAAGGAAAGAAAATAAAATTGAAATTTACTAACGAAGAAGGTGAAGAAGAAACAAGAGATGCTTCTTTTTATCAAATAAAAGATAATACAACTTGTTATTATAAATATGAAATAGAAGAAGATAAATTTTTTAATGGAAATGTATATTTAAACGGACACTTAGCTATATTAGGTGATACTGTAGAAGATAGTGTAGGACATAAATCCCCACAAATGGATCAGCCTATACTTAGAGGAGAATTGGATAGTAGTATGATAAGTGAAGAAATTTATATTGATGCAGTACCACCAAAAATATTAAGCTATACAGAAATATCCGAAGGAGTAGGAGAAGTATATAAAGAAGGTGAAACAACAAAGTTTGGTTTAAAATTTTCAGAAGAAGTATGTCAAGGTAATACTAAAATCAGATTTTTTGGATCTCCATCAATAGAAAATGACGCTATAGAAACAACAGAAGATACAACTACTTATAAAGCAGAGAGAAAATTTAGACATACTATCAAAGCAGGTGAAAATAATTATAGAGAGTTGAAGTTTACTAATTATACAGATAAGGCAGGAAATAGTTTAGAAAGCCAAGGAGTATGGAGAGCACCTGCGGGATATGAAAATAATCAATGTGCTGATACAACAAAACCAACAGTTACTATTTCACATAGTGAAGAGAATAACATTACAACATATTCGTTTAATTTATCAGATAATTCAATGGGGTGGAAAAAGACTAATGAGTCTTTAATGACTAGAGCAGGCATTGCTAGTAACAGTTTTACAGAAGGAGATATTCAAGTTACTAATGGACAAATAATGGAATACGAAAAGGACAGCAATCAAAACATAAACAAAATGAAAGTCTTAAATACAGGAGAAGGAAAACAAACAATATATATAGGTGCAAATAAATTTACAGATGGAGTTGGAAATGGAAATGCAGAAACAGTATATACTGAAGTTATAATAGATACAAAAGCTCCGCGTATATATAATCTAGAGAAATTCCCATCAACATGGACAAATAAAGACGTAAAATTAACAGTGTATGCAGATGACGAAGGAACTGGTATAGATACAAATGGATATAGCTTTAATGGAGGAACAAATTGGCAAACATCGAATTCGTATACAACAGAGAATAATGGAACTATGACAATTAAAGTAAAAGACAAAAAGGGAAATACAACAACACAAACAGTGGAAGTAAGTAATATTGATAAAGTTTTTCCAACACTTGAGGCAACTGTAGCAAATGATACAATAACAGTAACAGCCTCAGATGCACTATCAGGAATATATATATGTGAAATAGATGGACACCAAGTTCAATTAAATAATGGACAATATACTTACAAAGCAACTAAAAATGGAAATGTGATGATAACAGTAGTGGACAATGCTGGAAATTTAACTACGAAAACTGTAGAGATAACTGATATAGAAGATAATACTTCAGATGCTACAATAATTTTTCAAACAAATGGAGGAATATACAATTTAAATGGAAACAATGAATTTACAATACAAGATAAAGTATATGTTTCAAATGTAAACATAAATAAAATAGAATATGCATGGACAAACAGTGAAACACAACCAACCAACTGGAATAATGGGGGAAATGTTACAGCATTAAATACAGAGTATAAAGTTACTCAAAAGGGAAGTTATTATTTACATATAAAAGTAACAGATAAAAACAATCATGTAACTTATATTCATTCGAATAAATTTGAGATAAAAGAGTTTCCAGTATCTTTAGATGAATCACTTGAATTAAATACAATTAATAATATAAATTACATCATTTTAAAAGAGGAAACTGCAGTTAGCGATTTATTAGCAAAAATAACAAGTGGAGAATACACGATTAGTATAAAGCAACAAAATCTTCTAACCGAATCAATTGGTAAAGTAAAAACTGGAGATACAATATTTGCTAGTAATGATAAAGAAAATTATCAAATATACAAGGTAATAGTTAAAGGTGATGTAAATAGAGATGGATATATAAATTTAACAGATATATTCCAATTAAATCAAAAAAGGCTAGAAATAATTACAATGGATGATGAACAATTATTTGCAGCAGATGCAAATGGCGATAATAAAATAAACATGGAAGACATATTTAAAATTAATCAATATAGACTAGGGAAATAAATGGTAAACTATAAAAAACTATTGACTATAAAGTTTTAAAAATATATAATAATTAAGGAGGAAGAAAATTATGAAAAGAATAAGCATATTATTAGTTATTATTCTTTCCACATTTAT
>CAOPQH010000003.1 GCA_948505485.1 uncultured Clostridia bacterium | reverse complement strand
TTAAAGTTTGCAAAATAGATGGCAAATTAGAATTTATATCTGTTGATGGAATAAAAAGAAATTATCAAGGAGATGGGAACACACTAAAATTACAAATAGAAGATAGTCCTGCATTTAAATTAATTAAAAGAGATGGAGAGACAAGTGAAGCTATAGCAAATGCAAAATTTGCAATATATAATATAGAAAATGATAATGAACCAGCTAAAAATAGTAAAGGTGAAACATTAGGAACAAAAGAAATAATAGACGGAAAAGAATATTATACTGTAACAACAGACCAAAACGGAGAATTAATGGCAGACTTACCAGAAGGACAATACAAAGTAATAGAAGTACAGGTACCAGACAAATACCAAATTTCAAATCAAGAGTATTATTTTACAATAGGTACTTCACAAACAATAGGTGATAAAAAAAGTAAAGTGGGATTGAAAATTGAATGGGGGGAACGATTTAATTCTTCAGCGCACTGGAGTACTGAATGGGGTTTGATACAAAACGAAAAGGAAATTAAAATTATAAATACAAAAGATAAAGGTTATTTAGTTAAAGGTTATGGAATAGTAAAAAAATATAATGCTAATTATGAAAAAGAGTGGGAAAAAAGTAGTAATGGAGCAATTGCAGAGTTAGAAAATGGAGACTACATTTTTGCAAATACTGTAAATGAAGATAATGAAATTAGTAAATTAGATAGTAATGGAAATATTCAATTGGAGAAAACTTTGGAAGATAATCTAGAAATTGTAGTAATTACAGGAACAAAAGATGGAGGATTTTTAGTAGGAGGAAAAATAGATAACACTGGGATAGTAATAAAATATAATGCAGAAGCAGAAAAACAATGGACAAAAGAAATAACATCAGATAAAGATGAATATATTTATATTACACAATTAAAAGAAACAAAAGAAGGGGGATTTTTATTTGCTGGACATATACATGGAGGTAATCGTACATTAAATTTTGATAATGAATATACATTAAAAATAGAAGAGACAAATGGATACACTCCATTTATTGCTAAATGCAATAGTGAAAATTATATTCAATGGGCTAAATCAATTTATGGAAATGGCGAAGACGCAATAACATCATTAATAGAAACTAGAGATGGTAGTATTGTAGTTGGAGGATATCAAAGCAGTAGTTATATAGATTTAGGAAATGGTGTACATTTAGAAAATAGTGCTATGCATTCGGGTATGTTGATAAAATATAACAACAATGGCGAAGTACAATGGGCAAAAAATATAAAAACAATCCCAGGACTAAGTGGGAGAACTTGGATAAGCTCAATAGCAGAAACAAGTGATGGTAAATATATTGTAACAGGGACATTGGCTGGACAAAGTATATTAGAAAATGGTCAATGTATAGGTAATGGAAGCAGTTTACAAAATGGTATATTAATAAAATATAATTCAGATGGAAATGTTGAATATGGAAAGAGTATAAATTCTATAAATGGAAGTGATTTTAGTGGAACTGAAAATATTTCAGCATTAGAAACAAGCGATGGATATTATTTAATGTTAGTATCAGGAGGAAAAATAAATTTAGAAAATGAATCTGATTTTTCTAATACAGGAGGAGTTGCATTATTAAAAATAAAAACAACTGAAAATGAAAATATTTCAATAAAACAAACTGATAAAACAGATGAAGAGAACTATATAGTTCATAAGTTAATAAAATCGAGTGATGGTGGATATTTATCATTTGGTAGAAATTCAAATTCTACATTTATTGTTAAATATAATAGTAATAAAACTATAGAATGGAAAAGAAAAATTGAAAATACTACTCAATTTGCCGAAGCAATAGAAACAAGTGATGGAGGCATTGTGGTAAAAGTAATGTCAGAGCTAGCAGGAAAAGAATTAGACTTAGAAAATGGAGAAAAACTAAAATTAAACAGTAATGATAAGGTGGCATTGATAAAATATACATCAACTGGTGAAATAGAATGGTCAAAATCTTTAGGAACATATATACAAAGTATAGAAGCAAATTATCAAAATACAATAAAAGAAACAAAAGAAGGTGAAATATTAGTTGCAGGAGCATTTAAAGGTACATATGATCTAGGAAATGGAAGTAAATTGACGGGTAGCAATAATAACGATGGTATGATAATAAAATATAATCTAAATGGAGAAGTACAATTTGCTAAATCAATAGCAGGATCAGGTGAAGATGCTATATATACATGTGATGAGACTGAAGAAGGAGGATATATAGTAGGAGGATATTCTGAAAGAGGTGTTAACTTAGATAATGGAGCACCTATTGGAGGAGGAATATTAATAAAATATAATGCTAAAGAAAAAGTAGAATGGAAAACATCAACAGCAAGTTCTAAGGTAGTAGAAGTTATAAATACAAAAGATGGAGGATATTTAGTAAGAGGAGACCAAGGTAATAATACTACAATAATGAAATATGATACTTCTGGAAATTTACAATGGAATAAAGTTATAGGAATTAATAATACTAGTGCTTACTATCAAGTAACAATGATTGAAACCAAAGATGGTGGATGTGTAATAGGAGGTAATGCTACATCCTCTTCGCAAGCAATAGTAGCAAAATATAATTCAAATGGTAAAGAAGAGTGGATAAAATATTTGGAACATATAAGTATAAACCAAATATATATTAATCAATTAATAGAAACAATGGATGAAGGTATTTTAATTACAGGTGTTTTAGCTGATAATAACTATCCAACAGAATGGGGAAATGGAGTATACACAGAAATAAATGGAAATCAAGATAGCTACTGGGATGTTATGAATGACGGGTTAATTATAAAATATGACAAAAATGGTGTTACTCAGTGGGCAGAACAAACTGATGGAAGCAAAAATGAAAGTATTAATTCAGTAATAGAATTAAACTATGGTAATTATTTAATAGGTGGATTTTGTAATACAGATTCTATTACTAATATAACTAAAGGTTCTACTTATATCCCTAGTGAATTGGACAGTATGATATTACAAGTAAAAGAACAATATGTAGGAGCAGAAGAATTACAAATAACAAACAATAGAAAACAATTTAAGATAACAACAGATATACAAGAATTTGAAGGTATAAAAGGTGGAAGTATTTCTGGAGAAGATGAAGAACAATATGAAATAGTAAAATATGGAGACAGTAATACAAAAGAAATAAAAATAGTTCCAAACGAGAATTATGAGATTCTTCAAATAAAAGTAAACGGAAATGATTATCAATTTGAAAAAGCAAGTGATGGAAACTATACAATGCCAGCATTTGCAAATATTACAGAAGATAAAAACATAGTTGTAACATTTGGATTAGCTGATAACAAACTAACTATAAACAAAGTAGATAATATTACAAAAACACCATTACAAGGAGCAGAATTTACGATAGAGCAAGTAGAAGAAAGAGAAAATCCAGAAAACGTAATAGGTAACATTACATCTAATAGTTCAGAATTACAAGATATATATAATCCTTTTATAGCACAAGCTAATAGATTCTATTTCCCAGAACAAGATGGTAAATATATATCAAATAATAATCTTGCATATCAAAGTGAAAATGATATGAAAGGAGCACCAGAAGAAACCATAGAATCCAATATTGCAAACTCAACAGCAAATTCTATAACAGTAATAAATTTATCTAAAAAGACAGGAAAATATTTATTAGAAATAAATGCAGAAATATCTAGTCAAGAAGGAAAAGATATTGGATATGCAACAATAAAAGATGCAAGCAAACCAAGCTCAGGAACTCCTACATATGATCAGGAAGATGGAAGATTTATATACATTTCCGGAGAAGTAGAAGCAACTAACTATTATTATGAATTAGAAGGTGGAAAGGTATATCAATTATTCTTTGGATATAGAAAAGACGAAAGTGAAAGTGTAGGAGAAGATAAATTTACAATAAACAGTTTAAAAGTATATTCTCCAAGTTATAGTTTTGTAGAGAACAATGGAAAATATGAATTAAATACACAAAAAGGAGATACAAATTCATATATTCCAATAGATTTAACAGATAATACTGGAAAATATAATGTAACTGTAAATGCGGAAATCCAAAGTGCAACAGGTAATTATGGATATGCTACTATAACAAATGGAACAACAGCTCCAAGTGATAATGTTGAAGAAGGAAAAATATTAGATATAACAGGAAATCAAAAAGCTAAAGATTATTCAATAGAATTACAAGGTGGACAAATGTACTATTTACATTTAGGATATGTTCAAACTGGATTTGAAACAGTAGAAAATGATAAATTTACAATTAATAGTGTAAAAATAGAGTTAAGTAATTCAGAAAGGTATAAAGTAGAAGAAGTAACAAATAGTGAAGGTAAAATAGTAACACAATTGCCATTTGGAAAATACAAAATAACAGAAACAAAACACCCAGAAGGATATTTACCAAACGAAGAACCTATAGAATTTGAATTCACAGCGCATGGAGAGCATGAAATTACAATAGAAAATGAAAATGCTTCAGAGGTATTAGTTCATCATTATGTAAAAGAAACAGATACGCAAGTTGCAGAAGACGAAAAACTAGAAGGAAAGCAAGGAACAAGATATGCAACAGCACCAAAATTAGATTTACAAAAATATGAACTAGAAAGAGATGAAGATGGAAAATACATACTTCCAACAAATTTATCAGGGACATATGCTGATGAAGCAATAGAAGTTGTATATGAATATGTAGAAAAAGACATACCATTAACAGTACATCACTATATAGAAGGAACAAGCATAAGAGTACCATTAGCAGATGGTAATACAGCAGAAGATGTAATTTTAAAAGGAAAAGAAGGAGAAACATATGCAACAACTCCAATAGAGTCTAACCTTTTAGATGATAAATACGAGCTAGTAGAAACTCCTGCAAATAGTACAGGTACATATAGTGGAACAGAGATGGAAGTAACATACTATTATAAAACAGTAGAAAGAAATGTTACATTAACAAAATATCAGGAAGATGGTATTACACCACTTGCAAATGCTAAATTTACAATAGAGCCAAAGGCTATAGATACACCACTAGAAGAGACAGAAGAAAAACCAGAAGTAACAGTATATACAACAAATGCAGAAGGAAAAATAGAAACAATACTAGAAACTGGAGAATATACAATAACAGAAATAGAAGCACCAGAAGGATATGTATTACCAGAAGACCCAACAACAAATTTAACAATAAACAGAGATGTAGAAGATCAACAAATAAATATAACAAACAAAAAAGAAAAAGGGAAAGTAACAGTACATTACTATTTAGAAGGAACAGAAGATAAAGTACCTTTAATAGGAGGAGGAGTAGCAGAAGACATAATAAAAACAGGAGATATAGGAGAAATATATGCAACAAAAGAACCTGATAATGTAAGTCAAAAATATGAACTAGTAGGAGAGCCAGAAAATAGTAGTGGATTAATAACAAAAGAAGACATAATAGTAACATATTACTATAGATCAAAAACATCACAAATAAGTGATAAAAACTTTGAAAAAACAACTACAGTAGAGAAAGTAAAAAGATTAGATGAAAAAATACCATATACATTACAATACACAGCTAATGTATCAAAATACAAAGGAAAAGTAATAGTAACGATGGTAGACAAACTACCATACGAAATAGACGAAGAAAAATCAAATATAGCAGGAGGAATATACGATAAAGAAAATAAAACAATTACATGGACAGAAACAATAGAAAATGTAGATACATATACAAATGGTACAAAAGAAATAAGTGTAAGCAAAACAATAGAAATTGTATATAAAAATATAGATACAACAGTAGAAAAAATAAGTAATGAAGCAGAAGCAAAAATAAATTTAGAAGCAGCAGAACTAGAAGAGCCAACAGAAACAATAGAAGAAATACCAGTAGACGCAGTTAAAGAAGTAACTGTAACAAATAATTGGATAGACACAGAACAACAAAAAGATAAAAGACCAGAAAAAGTGCTAATATTGGTAAAAAACGGAGAAGAAGTTGTAGACACTAAAGAACTACAAATAATAAAAGATCAAGATGAATACACAATAGACTTTACAAACTTACCAAAATACGATGAAGAAGGAAACGAAATAGAATATACAGCAGATGAAACTGTATTAGAAGGTAAAGAACATGAAGAAGACTTAAAATTCTATGATAAAGAAGCAACAGGAACAACAATAACAAATACATTTAGAGTACCAGATGATGAAATAACAGTAACAGTAAATAAAGTATGGGTAGACAAAGATAATATATACGAAAAACGTCCAGAAACATTAATACTACAATTAAAGAATAAAACAACAGGGGAAGTAGTTCAAAGTGGAGAAATAACAGTACAAACTCAAGACTATTATATCTTTACAAAAGTAAAAAAATATGATGAAAATGGAAACGAAATACAATATACAGCAGATGAAAAAGAAGTATATGAAGATGACTTATATAATTATGAAAAACAAGTAGGAGAAATAGAAGAAATATCAAATGCAGAAGATGAAAAAGAAATAACAATAACAAACACAATGAGTAAAACACCAGCAATGGTAGTAGTAAAATACATAGATAAAAACACAAAACAAGAAATATCAGACTGGGTAGAAAAAGAAGGAATAATAGGAGAAACATTTGATGTAACAGAAGACAAAAAAGAAATAGCAGGATATACATTAATAGAAGAGCCTACAGAAAAGACAGGAACATATACAGAAAAAGACCAAGAAAAAGTTTACTACTATGCAAAAAATAGTAATGTAACTGTAAAATACTTAGAAAGAGGAACAAACAGCGTATTAGCAGACGAAGTAGAAATACAAGGATATGAAGGAAAAGTATATACAGCAACTCAAAAAGCAATAGAAGGATATGTATGTGTAGAAAACACAGAAAATACAGCAGGTGCAATGGGAAGAGAAGACATCGAAGTAATATATTACTATGAAAAAGAAGCAAAAGTAATAACAAAATACCTAGAAAAAGAAACAAACAAAGTATTAACAATAGACGAACAATATGAACAAACAGGATACATAGGAAAAGAATATGAGACAGAGAAAAAAGAAATAACAGGATATACATATGTAGAAGATACAGGAAACACAGAAGGAACAATGACAGAAGAAGACATCGAAGTAATATATTATTATGCAAAAACATCAAAAGTAACAGTAAAATATCTAGAAAAGACAACAAATAAAGAACTAGCAGATAAAGAAGAAATAGAAGGATATAAAGGAAAAGAATATACTACAGAGAAAAAAGAAATAACAGGATATACATGTGTAGAAAATACAGAAAACATAGAAGGAACAATGACAGAAGAAAACATAGAAGTAATATATTATTACTCTAAAGCGGCAAAAGTAATAGTACAACATATAGACAAAAACACGAATGCAATACTAAAAACAGAAATAATAGCAGGAATGGCAGGAGACCAATTTGAAACACATGCAGAAGACATAGAAAATTACGTATTAGTAAGTTCGCCACAAAATCCAAATGGAATAATAACAGAAGGAGAACAAACAATAAAATACTACTATGCACACATATCATCAGGAATAATAGAAAAACACATAGACATAAATACAGGCAAACTATTAAAAAGCGAAGAACATGCAGGAAATGAAGGAGACGAATATAAAATAGAAGCACAAACATTTGAAGGATATGACATAGTAGAAGAAAAACTACCAACAAATGCAGAAGGAAAAATGGAGCAAGAACTAATAGAAGTAAAATACTATTATCATAGACAAGCAAGTGTAAAAGTAGAATATCTATATAAAGGAACAGAAGAAAAAATAGAAGAAGACATAATAATAAAAGGACATGAAAATGAAAGCTATTTGACAGAAGCAAAACAAATAAAAGGATATGCATTACTAGAAGAGCCAGAAAATAAACAAGGAAAAATGCAAGTAATACAAAATGAAGATGGAACATTTAATACAGAAATACTAGTAAAATACTATTACACAAAAGAATCAGGAGGAGTAATAATAAAATATAAAGACATAAATACAGATAAGATAATAGAGGAACAAAAAATCCCAGGAAAAATAGGAGACGAATACGATATACCATTAAAACAAATTAATAATTATGTATTAATAGAAAAAGATCCTCAAGGAAATACTAAATTACCAACAAATGCAAAAGGAACAATGGTAGAAGATCCAATAGAAATAATCTACTATTATGCAAGAAAGACAAAAGTAATAGTACAATACATAAATAAACAAACAAATCAAGTAATAGATACAGAAGAAATAGAAGGAGCTGAAGGAAATAGTTACAAATCAAAAGTAAAGGAATTTGATGGATATCAATTAATGGAAACACCGAAAAATGCAGAAGGAGAAATGAAAGCAGAAAGTATAACAGTAAAATACTATTACAATCAAAAAGCAGAAGTAGAAATACAATACCTTGAAGAAGAAACAGAAAATACACTAAAAGAAAGTACAAAGATAGAAGGATACGTAGGAGATAAATACAAAACAGAAAAAGAAGACATACCATATTACAACTATGTTAAAAATACAGAAAACACAAAAGGAACAATGACAGCAGAAAAAATTACAGTAAAATACTACTACAAAAAGCAATTATTCAATTTAAAAATAGATACATGGGTAAACAAAGCAACTGTAAACGGTGTATCACAAGGTGAAAGAACAATAGCAAACAAAGATAGCATATATAAACTAGACATACACAAAAAGAAAATAGCAAATGCAACAGTAAAAGTAACCTATAAAATAAGAATAAGTAATGTAGCAGATATAGCTGGAAAAGCAGAAGTAATAACAGACATAATGCCAAATGGATTTACATTCAGTCAAGAAGACAATAAGGTAAAATGGAGTAATGAAGGAGGAGTCTTAACGACAACAGACTTAAAAGGAGAAACAATAAAAGCAGGAGAATATAAAGAAATAGAATTAATATTAAGATGGAAAAATGGAGACAAAAACTTCGGAACGAAAAATAACATAGCAGTAATAAGTAAAGAATATAATGAAGCAGGGTATGTAGATGTAAACAAAGAAGATAACAGATCAAAGGCAAAAATGCTAATAACAATAGCAACAGGTTTAGACCAAAGCGATAAAAAATCAATGGCAAGAGGAACATTAATAGGTTTAACAGGTATATTAGGTGTAATAATGTACAAGAGAAGAAGATATATTTAAATAAAAAATAAAAATCTTCCGGCTGAGCCGGAGGATTTTTATTTGACAATACAAAGTCTTTTAAATATAATACATATATATTAAATTAAAGGAGAATAAGATGTTAGCATATATAAAAGGAAAGTTAGAAATGAAATTAGCAGACTATGTAGTAATTGACATTAATGGATTAGGATACAAAGTATTTATGTCAGAGGCATCAATGGATAAATTAGGGCAAATAGGAGATATTGTAAAGGTTCATACATTTTATAGGGTTAGAGAAGATGATATAAGTATTTTTGGATTTAATACATATGAAGAATTAAGAATGTTTGAATTATTAATTTCTGTAAGTGGAGTAGGAGCAAAAACAGCAGTTGCAATGCTTGCTTGTATATCACCTTCAGAATTTGCAATGGCAGTTATATCAAATGATATAACAAAGCTTGTGCAAATACCTGGAATAGGAAAAAAATCGGCAGAAAGAATTATTTTAGAATTAAAAGATAAATTAAAGAAAGATGAAAATATAGCTAAGCAAGCCAAAGAAGAAATAAAAGAAGTAATTACAGAAAATCAAAACATAGAAGAAGCAATGTCTGCTCTTCAAGTTCTTGGGTATACAAGAAGAGAGATAGAGAAGGCTTTTGAGAAAATAGAAAAAAACAATTTAACATTAGAAGAATTAATCAAAAGAGGATTATCTGCATTATCGAAATAGAGATTAGAAGTTGATGTAGAAGTTTTAAATATATAAATCGAACTTCAATTATGGAACTCTAACTTTTTTGGAAAGGAATGGGATAGAAATGGCAAGTCAAGAGCCTTTAGCATATAGAATGAGGCCTAAAACATTAGAAGAATATTTTGGGCAAGAACATGTAATTCGGAAAAGACCAGATTTTATATAGAACAATAAAAGCAGATAGGTTATCTAGTATAATACTTTTTGGACCTCCAGGTTGTGGAAAGACCTCTTTAGCTAGAGTAATAAGTGAAACAACAAAATATAAATTTTACAAATTAAATGCTGTTACATCAGGAGTGGCAGATATAAAAAAAGTAATAGAAGAAACAAAGAATTTTATGCTTAATCCTACTGGAAAAAGTATATTATTTATTGATGAGATACATAGATTTAATAAATTACAACAAGATGCATTATTACCATTTGTAGAAGATGGAACTGTTATTTTAATTGGTGCTACGACTGAGAATCCATATTTTGAAGTTAATAAAGCTTTAATTTCAAGGTCAATGGTTATAAAATTAAATCCATTAACAGAGGAAAATATTTATAATATTTTAAAAAATGCGTTAATTAGAAAAGATGGATTAGGGGAATATAATATAAAAATACAAGATAGCACATTAAAAAAGTTGTCACAGATTTCAAATGGAGATGTAAGAACAGCATTAAATGGACTAGAGGTAGCAGTACTTACAACAAATATGAATGAAGAAGGCTTTATAGAAATAACAGATGAAATTATAAAAAATTGTATACAAACTAGAAAAGCTATTTTCGATAAAAATGGAGAAAGTCATTATGATAATATAAGTGCATTTATAAAGTCTATGAGGGGCTCTGATCCAGATGCAGCAGTTTTTTATTTAGCAAGAGCATTAAATGGAGGAGAAGATCCTATGTTTCTTGCTAGAAGAATTGTAATATGTGCATCAGAAGATGTTGGAATGGCAAATCCAAATGCATTAGTAGTAGCAACATCTGCTATGCAAGCAGTACATATGGTAGGAATGCCGGAAGCAAGAATATTGCTTTCAGAAGCAGCTGTTTATGTAGCAACGTCTAAAAAGTCAAATGCAACATATTTAGCTATAAACAAAGCTTTAGATGATGTTTCATCAAAAGAAACAGGTCAGATTCCTATGCATATAAGAAATGCACCAGCAGAAGGCATGAAGGATTTAGGCTATGGAGAAGGATATTTATATCCACATGATTTCCCAGGACATTATGTGGAACAACAATATTTACCAGACGAAATGTTAGGAACAAAATATTATATAAAAGATGAAAATATAGAATAAAAATTAAAAAAATGGAAAACCTACAAAAAGTGAAGTAGGTATATATATGATTAAAAAAATATTAATAGGATTACTTGCAGGAATCATTTGTGGACTTTTTTCAACAGGTGGAGGAATGATTTTAGTTCCAGCATTTATGTATATATTAAAGATGGAGTCAGTAGAGTCAAGAGCAACATCTGTATGTTGTATATTAGCAATGGTACTAGCAAGTAGTTTTTTTTATTATAAAAGTAATTATATAGATTGGAATGCAGGGTTACTTTGTGCAGTAGGTGGAATAATTGGAGGATATATTGGAGCGAAAGCATTAGGCAAGATTCCCGATTATATACTAAAAATACTATTTGTAATATTTTTAATATATTCTTCTATAATAATAGTAAACTCATCATGAGTTTACTATTATTATAGAAGACACATTGTACACAAATTTATTACATAAATTTGGCACATGAACAAATTAACGTAAAGCCAAAGAGTAAAGTTAAAATCATACTAATATTAAGGCCTTCCGATTTGTTTGATAAAAATGATATTTTAGAAAGAGGTAAAAAGTGAGTAATGTATTAATAGGGGTAATTTCAGGAATTATAAGTGGTATGGGAATGGGAGGAGGAACTGTATTAATAGTTTTGCTAACTCTTATATCTAATATGGAACAGCATATAGCACAAGCAACAAATCTAATATTTTTTATTCCAACATCTATAGTTGCAATTATTGTAAATATAAAAAATAAAAATATAAACTTAAATTTAGCATTAATAATTAGTATTGCAGGTGTAATCGGAGCAATTTTGGGTGCGAAAATATCTGTTAATTTAGATGTACAAAGTTTAAGAAAATATTGGGGGTATTTTTTAGCATTAATTGCTATACATGAAATTTACATTTTGGTAAAGTTGTATATAAAAAATAAAAATAGACATAATAAAATTAAACAAACATAATAGGAGGAAAAAATATGAAGTTTATGAAAGGTATAGTTATAGGAACAATAATAACTACAGGAGCAATAATGTTATATACAGAAACATCTAATTCTAATAAAAGAAAGATGATGAAAAAAGGTAAACAAATGGCAAAAAAAATGGGAATCATATAAAAAGGACATAGCATAAAGCTATTGTCCTTTTATTATATAAATACATTTCATGTTAATTAATAACAATTTTTTTCTTTCATTTCACAGCAATCTTCTTTTTTGCATTCACATTTTTTAGGAGCACCTACAAAACAATCACAAGGTCTTTTATGTCCTTTTAGACATTTTCCTTCATGACATGATTTTGCACATATTTTTACATGTTTTACATCATTTACAAAAATTTCTATAGCATATTCTTTATCAGGACAAAGAGGTCCAAATACAAATTCACCATGTTTATCTGTAAAAGTATGAGTTATTGGAAGTCTCTCTTTTTTTCCACATTCATATACTACTTCAACTAATTTTACTACTGCATCTTCAACTGGTTCTTTAAAACAATTTTTTACAACTCCATATATTACATTTCTGTGATCTTCTGGCAAAGTAATATCTAAATCAAATTGCTTTCCTTTTTCAATAAATCCTTCAATGTCTATATTAGGGCAACAAGGTTTTTTTTCATTCATTTCCATATAAATCTTTCCTTTCTATTTTGCAACAAATGTCGCTTAATAATATAATATGTAATAAAAAATACAAAGTGACAATTATAATGTAAAAAAATCGTGAAAAATATTGACATACTAAACCTTTGCCGATATAATAACAATAGAGTCATTATAGGAGGAAATCAAACAATATGATAAAAGAAAATGTATTTTTTTCAGACAAAATATATGATAACATGAGTGATGAAAAATTAATAAAAGAAATACAAACAAATGATAATGGTGCCTTGAATTGTTTAATAGGTAGATATAATGATTTGGTAAATATGAAAGCAAACAAGTTCTTTATGGTTGGAGCAGAAAAAGAAGATATGATTCAAGAAGGAATGATAGGCTTATATAAAGCAGTAAAATCTTATGATTTAGAAAAACAAAATTCATTTAGAACTTTTGCAAATCTTTGTATTGAACGACAATTAATTACTGCAGTAAAGAATTCAAATAGACAAAAACATATTCCATTAAATTCATCGTTATCTCTAAATGCGTCTGCATATGACGAAAATGATGATATATCAGTTATGGAAGTATTAGATATAAAAACAATGGAAGATCCATTAGATATAATAACACAAAAAGAGTATTATACATCAATAGAAAAACAAATAGAAGACAGTTTAAGCAAATTTGAAAAAAAGGTATTAGTACATTACAAACAAGGAAAATCATATGCTGATATTGCAGATAGTTTAGATACAAAAGTGAAATCTGTAGATACTGCAATACAAAGAATAAGAAAAAAAGCACTAAAGATAAAAAACAATATGGAAAATAACGATAATAAATAAAAAGGAAGTTTAGTAAGTATGGGAAATTTAACATATCAAGTAGATAACGAAGTAAAAAAAGATAATATAAATATAAGAAGAAATAATAATATTAATAAAAATAATATCAGAAATAATAATATTAGGAATAATAAAAAAAGAAAAATAAAAAATAAGCAAGTTCCTATATGGAAGAAAATATTAATAACATTATTAATATTATTTGTATTAGGAAGTGGTGTAGTTGCATTTCTTTTATATGGTCCATACCCTAATTTTAGAGAATGGCTTATAACAACAGCTATGACTACTATGACACATCAATATTTAGCAACATGGTTTTATGATGATGCTACTATACAAGATGTATTAGCAAGAAATTCTGTAAAAGAAATTGAAGAAACAACAGATCCTACGCTAACTGTAATAATGGAGAACAATGGAAAAAAAGAGTATGCAAATGAATATGAAAGGCAAATTTTGGAAAAAGATTCCGAAGATCAAGTTTATAAAATAATAGAAATTGAAGGTAAAAAATATTCGGGATACTTAGCAGCAGTATATGATCCTTCAAGAGTAAAAACTGTTGTAACTAAAAAACTAGGAACATGTGGACAATACTTAAAAACCATGGCAGAAGAAAATGATGCATTATTAGCTGTAAATGGAGGAGGATTTATAGATCCTAATTATAATAGCAATGGTGCAAATCCTTTAGGAATAACATTTTCAGATGGTAAATTAGTAACATCACACGATTATAAAGGTGCTGGTGGACTTATTGGATTAACAGAAGAAAATAAATTAGTTTTAGGAAAAATGTCGGTACAAAAAGCAAGAGAATTAAAAGTTCGTGATGCAGTTACATTTGCACCATTTTTAATAGTAAACGGTAAATCTTCAGAAATCCTAGGAAATGGAGGATGGGGAACGGCTCCGCGTACAGTTATAGGACAAAGAAAAGATGGTATTATATTATTTTTAGTTTTAGATGGAAGAACAGTTAAAAAGCCAGGTGCTGATATGGATGACTTAATAGAAATTATGGAAAATTATGGGGCATATAATGCAGCAAATTTAGATGGTGGTACATCAAGTGTAATGTATGCAAATGGAAGAATAATAAATGATCCAATAGATAGTACAGGAGCACATAAAACAAGATTTATATCAACTGGATTTATAGTAACAAAAGATGATAACGAAAATGATGATAATGTTACAGACAGTAATACAGAAGACATAATTGAAAATTCAAAAAGTAAAAATAATACTACTAAAAACAGTACATCTAATAAAACAAGTAATACTTCAAGTACAAGAAAAAATAATACAACATCAAATTCAAGTAAAAACACTACAAATTCAACAAGAAAAAATACAACTAATACATATAAAAGTAACACATCAAAAAAAACAAATAAGAGATAAAATATCGATAACATAAGCAAAGCGTACTATTTATAACTTTAAAACATAAAAAAAGTTATAAATAGTACGCCTTTTTGTTGCACTAACAAAAACGGAGACTTTAAAATGTTTAAAACAATATTACTAATGTATGCTTTTGTTATATTTAAAATAAAACTAGGAAGATAATATATTTTTATAATATGTATAATATATAACTTATTAGCATATTATTAATTAACTTACTTATGGAGGTCTTTTTATGTTTTTTGTAGTAAATAAAGAAAAAATAAGTGCATATTTGGTTTCTGTATTAACAGTAATTGTTTTATTTATAACAGCAAATATAATAACAACAAACAAAGTAAATACAATTGCTACATCTTCGAATCCAAATAGACTTTTACCAATATATAATGTAAAAACAAATGATAAAAAAGTTGCATTAACAATGAATTGTGCTTGGAATGCAGATGATATTGATAGTATATTAAATACTTTAAAAGCTAACAATGTTAATATAACATTTTTTATGGTAGGGGATTGGATTGACAAATATCCAGAGTTTGCAAAAAAGATTTATGAAGCTGGAAACGAAATAGGAAGTCATAGTAATACACATCCACATGTAAATAATATTTCTAAAGAAAAGAATGCAGAAGAATTAAAATTATGTAATGAAAAAATAGAAAAAATAACTGGTAAAAAAACTAATTTATACAGAGCTCCATATGGTGAATATAATAATAATGTTTTGCAAGTGGCAGAAGATGAAGGATATAAGACAATACAGTGGAATTTAGACACTTTAGATTATAGTGGACTAACAGGAGAAGAAATGTGGAATAGAATTGGAGATAAATTAGAAAATGGGTCAATTATATTAAGCCATAATGGCACAAAGCATACAGCAGATAGTTTAGATATGTTAATAAAAAATATTAAGCAAAAAGGTTTTGAAATAGTAAAAATTTCAGATTTAATATATGATAATAATTATAAAATTGATGTTAATGGAACGCAAATAAAAAAATAAGAATAAAATTTTTTTCAAAAGGAACAATAAAAGAAGAAAATAAAGGAAGAAAGGATTATTAAATGTCTTTTGTTGGGATTCTAGCTGAAAATAAAGATTACGAACTCATAAAAAATATGATAGGTAAAAGAAAATTAGGAATAGATTTATTGCAAATAAAAGAAAAAAGTATAGAGAATATAAAAAACATTAAGTTTGATACAATTGTTATAAATAAAGAAATGGAAAAAAATAAAAAATATTTAAAAAAAATATTAGAAAATACACAATATTTAGTAATAAATTCAGATTTAGATTTAAATCAAGAAGATTATCAAAATGTAAAATTACAAATTATAACATATGGATTTAATAGTAAAGCAACTATAACAGCATCAAGCGTTACAGATAATAATATGATAATTTGTGTCCAAAGAAATATAAAAGGAATAAATAAAAAAGACATAGAACAGCAGGAGTATAACATAAAATTGGAACAAAAAAACAATAAAAATCCATATAATACGATGGCATATTTTGCTATAAGTCAGATATATTAACAAACAAATAGTTTACAAAAATTAACAAAATTGAATAAAATTAACTTTTTATGTAGACAAAACCAAAAAAATAGTGTATAATTGTATATGTAAATTGATTAAAAAGACGCATAAAGAAAAAAGTACAATTGATAAAATATTAAAAATAGGGAGGAATAAAATTGGATACAAATTATTTAGAAAATAACTACTTAACATTAGTAGGAAAAGTTACAGGAGAAAAAAGATTTAGTCATGAGATATATGGAGAAAAATTTTATGTCTTTGATTTATCAATTCAAAGATTAAGTGGAAATGCAGATATAATACCAATAACTGTATCAGAAAGAATAGTAAATGATGAAATGCTTACAATAGGAAAAGATTTATTAGTAAAAGGACAATTTAGATCATACAATAGTTATGAAAATGAAAGAAATAGATTAATATTAACAGTTTTTGCAAAAGATATTATGGAAGTAGAAGAGCAAGAAGAAAATGAGATAGCTAAAAAAGATATGGTTACAAACGAAGTAGTTTTAATAGGATATGTATGTAAAAAACCAATATATAGACAGACACCATTTGGAAGAGAAATTGCAGATTTATTATTAGCAGTAAACAGAGCATATAACAAATCAGATTACATACCATCAATAGCATGGGGAAGAAACGCAAGATTTTGTCAAAACTTAGAAGTTGGAACACAAGTAAAAATAGTAGGAAGAGTTCAATCAAGAACTTATGAGAAAAAATTCGAAGATGGAACATCAGAAACAAGAGTTGCATATGAGGTTTCAATAGGAAGTTTAGAAGTTATAGATACTGAAGAAACAGAACAAAAAGCGGATAGAGTAGAAGCTGTTTAAGAACAAATCGGAAAGCCTTAATATTAGCATAATTTTAACTTTTTTCTTTGGCTTTCCGTTAATTTGTTCGCGTGCCAAATTTATGTAATAAATTTGTGTACAATATATTTTTATATATTAGAAAGTCAGAATGACTTTCCTAATATAAAAATAAAAGGTTTGAAAAGACTAGTCTTTTCAAATTTTTTTTGTTATAATTTATAAATAACTATATATGAAAGGATGAAATAAATTTGAAGCAAAACAAAAAGAATGAAAATAAGATGAAAGCAAGTACTAAATTTACAATTTTAGCAATAATATTAATTGCAATATTTAGTTTTGTAATATCACCTATAACGTTACAAAACGATACATATTATACTATAAAAATAGGAGAGCACATATTTCAAAATGGAATAGATATGAAAGATCCATTTTCATGGCATGAGAATTTACCATATACATATCCACATTGGCTATATGATTTATTAACATATTTTGTTTATTCATTATTTAGTTTTAAAGGTATATGCATTATAACAGCAATATTGTCAATGGTATTAGGAATATCTATATTTATGGTAAATAAAAATTTATCAAGAAATGAAGTAATATCTTTTGTAGTTACTATAGGAACAATGTATTTATTAAAGGATTATATTACTGCAAGAGCACAGTTAGTTACATTCATATTGTTTATTTTGGAAATATATTTCATAGAAAGGTTTTTACAAACAAGAAATAAGAAATATGCAATAGGGCTAATTATAATGTCAATTTTAATAGCAAATTTACATGCTGCAGTGTGGCCATTTATGTTTGTATTGTTTTTACCATATATAGGAGAATGGCTAGTAATTAATATATCTGATATTGTTTTATATAAAAAATTACAAATGAGATTTAATAAAATAAGATTAAAAATGCTAATTAAAAAGAATAAAAATCAAGATAAGATAAATAAATTAAAAGAACACATAGAAAAAGAAGAATTACAAATTGAGAAAATTAAAAGTAAAAGAAAAGAGTATAATAAAAATCCTTATAAAATAAGAATAATAAAAAATGAAAATGCGAAATGGCTAATACTAATAATGATATTATGTGGATTAATGGGATTATTAACACCTATTGGAGATGCACCATATACATATTTAAGTAAAACGATGTTAGGTAATACTACAGAAAATATTAATGAACATTTACCAATTACACTAATTCAAAATGAAGAAATTTTATGTGTGCTTACAATATTTTTAGCAATTTTAATATTTACAAACACAAAAATAAAGTTAAGTGATTTATTTATGTTAGGCGGATTAACATTTTTAATGTTATCTAGTAAAAGACAAAGCAGTATTTTTGTATTAATATGTTCAATTATATTAAGCAAAATGCTAGTTGATGTAAGTGAAAATTATTTTAAAGACTTTAATAAAAGAATTTTAAAAGTATTTACTACAAAAATAGGAATGTATTGCATTATTGCTATTGTTTTAATAATAAGTGGTACATTTATAAAAGATAAAAAGGATGACACAATTATAGATGAGAGTTCATATCCAGTAGATGCATGTGATTACATTCTAGAAAATGTAGATATACAAAATATGAAATTATATAATGATTATAATTATGGAAGTTATATACTATATAGAGATATACCAGTATTTATAGATTCAAGAGCTGATTTATATGCACCAGAGTTTAATAGCCCAACAGGAGACCCAAAGGATGGACAAGATATATTTATGGATTTTTTAAATACATCACAAGGATCAACTTATTGTGAAGATACTTTTAAAAAGTATAATATAACACATATACTTGTACCTAAAAATTCAAAAGTCAATATGGCAATAACTAAAGCAGATAATTCAAAATATCATAAATTATATCAAGATAGTAATTTTGTTTTATACCAAAGAAATTAATATAGGAGAAAATTTATGAAAACTGATAAAAAATTAGAAAAAATTACAAAAATAATTATATTTTTAATAATCATTTTTGTAATAATAGATCAATTAAGTAAAATGTTAATAATTAAATTTGGAGAAATAATAATAATTCAAGATATATTTAGATTAAGTGTAGAAAATCCAAATTATTCAGGGTCAATTATTACTAAAATTGTTCAATATATTATAGTTTTAGCAGTAATAACCAAATTAATTATGAACCAAAATAAATTTATTGAAACTAAAATGAAGATTTATCTTTCATTAGTATTAGCAGGTGGAATAAGCAATTTAATAGATATAATTCTTAGAAAGAATATAGTAAATTTTATAAATATAAAAATAGGTAATATAACTCTACCGATTATAAATTTAGCATATATATTAATTTTGATAGGTGCTATATTACTAATAGCTAATTTTACAGTATTTACATCAAAAGAAATGAGGAATAAAAAAAATGAAAAAATACAAAGTTGAAAATGGAGAGGAAAATAAAAGAATAGATGCATATATACCAATTAAAGATAGTAAAATATCAAGAACATCAGCACAAAGAATGATAGAAAGTGGAGAAATTTTAGTAAATGGAAAAATAACTAAAGCATCTTATAAAGTTACTATTGGAGATGAAATAATAGTAGATGTAAAAGAAGCAAAAAGTATAGATTTAAAAGCGCAAGATATTCCAATAGAAGTTATATATGAAGATAAAGATATAATAGTAGTAAATAAGCCTAAAGGAATGGTAGTACATCCTGCAAATGGTAATCCAGATGGAACACTTGTAAATGCTATAATGTCGATTTGTAAAGACTCTTTGTCAGGTATAGGAGGAGAAATAAGACCAGGCATTGTACATAGAATAGATAAAGATACATCAGGAATTTTAATTGTAGCAAAAAATGATTTAGCACACATAAATATGAGTGAACAAATAAAAAACCACGAAGTTAAAAAAACATATATTGCACTAGTTAGAGGGACTTTAAAAGAAAATGAAGCTACAATAGATATGCCTATTGCTAGAAGTACTAAAGATAGGAAAAAAATGGCAGTAGCCCCAAATGGTAAAAGAGCTATAACACATATAAAGGTTATTAAAAGATATGATAACAAATATACACTATTAAAGATTAACATTGAAACAGGAAGAACTCATCAAATAAGAGTACATTTAGCTCAAATTGGTTATCCAATTGTTGGTGATACTACATATTCTAATGGTAAAAATGAATTTGGCATAGAAGGGCAATGCTTACATGCAAAGAGTTTACAATTTAAACATCCGACAACAGGAAAAGAGATGAAATTAGAAGCTGCATTACCTAAATACCTAGAAGATATAATAAATAAGTTAGATTTGAGAGAAAAATAGGTGATAAAAATGGAGGAAAAACAAGTAAGACTTCAAAAATATATGGCTGAATGTGGAATAGCATCTAGAAGAAAATGCGAAGAATTAATTTCACAAGGTAAAGTTGAAGTTAATAATCAGACAGTTACAGAGTTAGGTACAAAAATAAATCCTAAAAAAGATATAGTAACATGTAATGGAAAAAATGTGGAAAACGAAGGCTCAAAAATATATATTTTGTTAAACAAACCAATAGGATATGTAACAACAGTTAAAGATCAATTTAATAGAGATTCTATTTTAGATTTAGTAAAAGTAAAAGAGAGAATTGTTCCAGTAGGTAGGTTAGATATGTATACATCAGGAGCAATAATCTTAACAAATGATGGAGAATTTGTATATAAAGTAACACATCCTAAACATGAAATAGAAAAAACGTATAATGTTACATTAAAAGGGATTGTAACAAAAAATGATATAGATAAATTAAAATCAGGTGTAGATATTGGAAATTATATAACAAGAAAATGTGAAGCTAAAATATTAAAGATAGACAAAGAAAAGAATATATCAAGAATACAAGTTGTAATTCATGAAGGAAAAAATAGACAAGTAAGAAAAATGTGTGAAGCAATAGGAAAAAAAGTTTTAGCACTACATAGAAGTAAAATAGGTAAAATAGATGTAAAGGATTTAGAACTAGGAAAATGGAGATATTTAACTAAAGATGAAATAAAGAGTTTTAAAAAAGATATTTAATTTTATATAAAAAAATAATTACAAAAATAAAGAATTAAGATTTTATTATTTAAAAATCTTAATTCTTTTATAACAAAACATTTTTGTTTTAATTTACATGTCAATATATAATCCTTGAGAATATCTATTTTTTGAAACAGTAGAGTTATCATAATTAGAATTATAAGCATTTGGAGGTGTTACTCCATTTTGTAGACCATTTACGAAATTTTTTCTATTTGTTTCAAATGAATTGTTTGTTTTCTTATTATTTAATATAGAAGAACCCTTTTTTGTGGCTTTTGAGTGTATTTCATCGATAATACCTACATATCCTAGTTTAGAAGACATTTCGTGGTCTAAATCTAACTCTCTTGCATATTTTTGTTCAGACATATAGTATTTATTCATTTCTTTAGCAATATGCTTGTTAGAACGATTTTTTGATAAACTACCTGTTTTAGCTTCAAAATTGTAAACAATATTTAAATTATTGCAACCATCAATATAATCATTTTGGGCTTTTTCATCATCATTTAGAAGTGCTAATATTGCAGGATTTAATTTAGGATCGATGTTTTCTTGATTAGGAAGTTGCATATTAGACTCTATGTCAATAGATTTAAGTACTTTACCTGTCATAGCTTGTCTATATACAATTCTATTTTGATAAGGTAAAACTTCAACAGTATTTTTAACTTTTCCAAAATCTACATCAACTTCTGGATGCATAGAAATTTTATCAAAATATAATTGTAAAGTACAATCGACAGGAATTGTATAATAAGTACCATCCTCTAATTCACAATAAACTTCTCCATTACGGGATTTTTTAAATACTGTAATTGGGGAAGGATTACCTAATAACTTATCACATCTATTTGCAATTTCAGATTGAGTCAATGTTTTTTTTAATATACTAGTATAACTTCTTGCTTCAGACTTTTGTGTTTCAACTGTAATATTCTCAACTTTACTATTTTTAAATATATCATTTTGATTTGGTATTTCATAATTATTTAAATTTTCCATAATAATTCTCCTTATTTTTTTATTTAAAATAAAATATAACAATAATATTATATCATATTTTGGAAAATTTTTCAATAATCTTTTCAAAAAAAATAATATAGTGTATAATACTAATATATAAGGAGGAAATGTGGTGAAAAAATTAGAATTAGAACTAGGATACGAATTTAAAAATAAATCTTTATTAAAACAAGCGCTAACACATACATCTTATGCTTATGAACATAATATAGAAAGTAATGAAAAGTTAGAATTTTTAGGAGATAGTATATTAGAATTTGTATCAAGTGAATATTTATATAAGAATTATATAAATTTAAAAGAAGGAGAAATGACTAAAGTTAGAGCAACAGTAGTATGTGAAAATAGTTTATATAAAGTAGCAAAATTGCATAATTTTAGTGATTTCTTATATCTTGGAAAATCTGAAAGACTAAATAAAGGAAAAGAAAGACCAGCAATTTTAGCAGACAGTGTAGAAGCAGTCATTGCTGCTATGTATTTAGATGGAGGATTAGAAGTAGCTAGTAAATTTATTATTTCAAATCTAAAAGATGAAATAGAAATAGCAAGTAAAAATGTAGGTTTAAAAGATTATAAAACCGTTTTACAAGAAAAGTTACAAGAAAAAGGAGAAGTTAAAATTGAATATATTATTATAGGAGAAAGTGGTCCTGACCATGATAAATTATTTGAGTCAGAAGTAAGATATAATAATAAAGTTTTAGCAACAGGAAAAGGAAAAAGTAAGAAACAAGCTGAAATGCAAGCTGCTCAAAAAGCATTAGAAAATTTATAATATAAAAATATTTAAAAGAGGTGGTTATATGAAGAAACAATATATTATTCCAATATTTATACCATATACAGGAGATGAAGGTAAATACACAATAGATACACAGAATTTAGATAATAGTAAAAAAGAAATGATTACAAAAGAAGATTTACAAAAAATAATAGAAGAACAATTAAATATTGTAAAAGATGAAAAAGATATATGTATAGAAGTATCGTTTATAGGAGGAAACTTTACAGCACTTGATATAGAAACTCAAAAAGATTTTTTAGAAGTAATATATAAATATGTCGAAGAAAAGAAAATAGATAGCATAAAAATATCAACAACACCTAACTACATTAATAAAGATGTATTAAAATTACTTAAAAAATATAAAGTTCAAACAATAGAATTAGAAATACAGTCAGCAAATGATTATATTTTAAAAAAGAGTAACAGACAATATAATTTCAAACAAGTAAAAAAAGCATCAAAGTTGATAAGATTATATGGATTTAAATTAGCACATCAAATGATAATAGGTTTACCAGAAAGTACAAGAATAGATGAAATAAATACAGCAAAAGCATTAATAAAATTAAAACCAAAGATTGTTAGAATAGAAACTATTTTAGTAATAAAAGGTACTGAATTAGAAAAAGAATACAATGAAAAAATATATCAACCATTAACAGTTACACAAGCAGTTGAAATAATAAAAGAACTTATTCAAATGTTTAAATTAAAGAAAATAGATGTTATAAGAAGCGGATTGCAAAATGAAGATGCAATTTTAGATTTAAAAGATGATGCATCCAAAATCATTGCAGGACCATATCATCCAGCTTTTGAGCAACTAGTAGAATCAGCTATGTGGTATGACGCAATAGTTTATAAAATAAAAAAATTAAATGTTAAAGTAAAAGAAGTAGAAGTTACAGTAAATTCAGTAGATAGCGATAATGTTATAGGCTATAAAAAGGAGAATATAGAAAAATTAAAACTCTTATATGATGTAGATTTGATTGTAAAAAGTGACGAAAATTTAAAACAAGGAAAATCTCAAATTGTAATTACAAAAACATATACAGACTTTTTAGAATAATATATTTAAATAGAAAAAATTAATAAAACAGTATAAAATCACCTATATTACAAATAATTGTAATATAGGTGATTTTATGAAAATTAACAAAAAAACAATAAGGAAGATGATAATAGATGCTATTGGTACTATATTAGGCTCTTTAATTATGGCAATTGGAGTTGCATTATTTTTATTACCAAATCAATTATCATCTGGTGGAATTGCTGGTATTGCAACTATAACATATTATTTATTGAAATGGCCAATGGGTATTACTATATTAGCTTTAAACATTCCCATTTTTATTTTGTCAATATATAAAATAGGAAAAGAATATTTTATTAAATCCTTGATAGGAACAGTAACGCTATCTTTTTTTATTGATTTTCTGGATAAATTGACACCATTAACAAACGACAGATTTTTAGCATGTGTTTATGGTGGAGTTATACTAGGAATAGGTACAGCAATAGTGTTAAAGGTAAATAGCTCTACAGGTGGATCAGATATGATATCAAATATAGTAAAAAAATATAATTCGAATGTTAGAGCAGGAAATGTGATTGTTTTAATAGATATTGTAATAATTACATTAAACGTTATATTTTTTCAAAGAATAGACATAGGGTTATATTCTGCTATAACTATATATATAATGGGAAAGATGATAGATTTTATTTTTGAAGGTATAGATTTTACAAAAATGATATTTATTATATCATCTAAAAATAAAGAAATAGCTCAAACTATAGGAAAAGATATAAAAAGAGGAGTAACAGGGTTATATGGTAAAGGAATGTACGAAGAAGAAGATAAGTTAATTTTAATGTGTGCAGCTCCTAGAAGAGATGTTTCGAAAATAAGACAGGTAGCAAGGAATATAGACTCACATTGCTTTATTATTATTTCTAATGCAAGAGAAGTATTAGGAGAAGGATTTAAAAAAGAATAGGACTAAGATTGCTCTTAGCCCTATTCTTATTCCTATCAAAGCTTAGGAAGTTGAAGCTTTTTCCCGTGCTTAATTATCCGTGGCAACATTTTCATCTCCCTCTCTGATAAGCTACCACTTATTTTGTAGCCACTTTTTAAGAGAGGTGAAAAATGAACTGAATAGTTCAAAGCATTAAAGAACCAACTTCCATCTTCAAGAATGTGGAAAGTTCCATCATTCTTTGTAGAATGCTCTGCATATTCACGAACATCTCCATACATTACATCCAATTTGTAAATCGAGAATTTTTCCTTGTGATTCTCACGCGGGCGACAGTAGAAATCTAACAGCATATCATTACATGAATAGTACCTTTTCAAGGTTTCATAAATTTTCTCGATGGAAAAGGAACTATCCAAGTAAAGCAGATATTCAAAAATTTCTACATGACTTCCAATTCGTGGGGGCATTTTGTGTTTATCACACAATATGTCAGGAATTGGATTGTAATTTTCATTGGTATGAACGCAAGACAAAGCTGCTATAAATTCGCAATTAACGAAGTTAATTTTAATTAAGAGCTTGTCTCCTTTATCATTGGCTGATGAATAGGTATACCTAAATTCGATGTTTTTTCTGAATTCAGGTAACTTTATCTTGTACCGTAAAGGACGTCCTGTTCCGAATTCGTAAGATGATTCTTCATTTGAGTCAACATCTACGAAAGTCAACATGGGTTTATTATAGGGAAGTTCTTTGCCAAATTTAATATAATGGCTAAGTTTCCCATCAGCCGAATTACATTTGGCTAACAAACAATTGTCAACCTCAGAACATTCGTCGAATGTTACAGGAAAAGTAAATCCTAATTTTTCCAGTGTGTCGAAAAATCTCAAAGATGGTACTGAATAAAAATCAATAAATTCAGTAAACCACTTTCTAACTTCATCTGGAAAATCAATGCTTTTTTCCTGATATGAAAAAGTTTCCATGTTTTCCCTCCTTTTAATTAAATTTTAGGAATACTACTTGCCACTATTATAAGTGAACGATAGGAATTATACCACACATTTACATAATAATCAATATTGAAAATGCATATATCATATGATAAAATATTTATGAATGGAAGGTGGGCAAATGAAAGAACAAGAATATATATTAGAAAATTGTGATTCGTTTGAATTGGAGCATATATTTGAATGTGGACAATGTTTTAGATGGAACAAAATGCAAGATAATACTTATGTAGGAGTTATTAAAAATGGTGTTTTAAAACTAAAAAAGGAAAATAATAAAATAACATTTAAGGGAATATTAGATAAAGATATAAAAGAAATAATAACATATTATTTTGATTTAGATAGAGATTATAAGAAAATAAAGGATACTTTATCAAGATTAGACGAGAATTTAAAAGAAAGTATAAAATATGGTGAGGGAATAAGAATTTTAAATCAAGATCTATGGGAAATGATAATTTCGTTTATAATATCTGCTAATAATAATATTCCAAGAATAAAAGGAATAATTGAAAGACTATCTAAAAATTACGGGAATGAAATAAAGTGGAATGGAGAAAGTTATTATACATTTCCAACAGCAGAACAATTAAAAGATGTAACTGTAGAACAATACAGAAAGTTAGGATTAGGTTTTAGAGATATAAGATTATATGAAACAACTCATATGATTTTAGAAAAACAAGTTGATTTAGAAAATATAACAAAAGAAAAGGATACTATAAAAATAAGAGAACAATTATTAAGTTTATCAGGTGTAGGACCTAAAGTTGCAGATTGTATTTTATTGTTTTCTACATTAAAAAGATTAGAAGTATTTCCAATAGATGTTTGGGTTAGAAGAGTAATGAATGATTTATATATAAAAAACTTAGATGAGAATAAAGTAAATAAAAAAGAAATAGAAGATTTAGCACATAGAAAATTTGGAAATTTAGCAGGTTTAGCACAACAATATTTATTTTATTGGAGAAGAAACGAACAATTAAATGTAGGTTGAAAGATATATTATAAAAAAATTAGGAGAAATTATGAAATTAAGAATTGTTTATGGAAAATCAGGCACAGGAAAAAGCGAATTTTGTCTTAATGAAGTATGTAATAAAATAAATACAGATAAAAAAATATTTATAATAGTACCAGAACAATTTTCATTTACAGTAGAAAGTAAATTAATGGAGTTATCAAGGAATAAAGCTGTAGTTAATGCAGAGGTTATTTCATTTAACAGAATGGCATATAGAATTTTAAATGAAATAGGTAAAATAAATAATTCAAGTTTAACAAAATCTAGTAAATCAATGCTAATGTATTATATTTTAATGCAGAATAGAAAAAGACTAAAATTTTTAGGAAAAACAGATGAAAATGTAGAGCTTGCTATAACATCAATAACAGAATTAAAAAAACATGGAATAAGAAATGAACAATTGCAAAAACAAATTGATTCTACAAAAGACATATATTTAAAAACAAAATTAGAAGATATAAATTTAATTTACAAAAGTTTCGAGGAATATATTGATAATAAATATATTGATGAAAACGATTTATTAACAATATTAGCAAATAATATTGAAAAATTAAAAATATTAAAAGATAGCTTGATTTATATAGATGAATTTGCAGGATTCACAAAGCAGGAATATGATATAATTTCAGGCTTATTAAATATGGCAGAAGAAGTAACAATAACTTCATGCTCAGACGGAATAATAGCAGATAAAAGTCCTGAAACAGATATATATTATTCTAATAAAAAAACAATTGAACAGATATTAAAAATAGCAAATGATAAAAATATAGAAACAAAAACAATTTATTTAAAAGAGACAAAGAGATTTAAAAACGAAGAATTAAAACACATAGAAGAAAACATATACAAAAATACATATAAAAAATATGATAAAGATGTTAATAACATAAAATTATTTTT
>CAOPQH010000002.1 GCA_948505485.1 uncultured Clostridia bacterium | reverse complement strand
GGAGGGAAAATCCGTGGAAGAAACAACAGTAATAGAAGCTAAAGCAACTCTTAAATTTGCAAGAATATCTTCAAGAAAAGTAAAAATTGTTGCAGATTTAATAAGAGGTAAAAGTGTAGACGAAGCATTAGCTATAGTTAAATTTACACCAAAAGCTTCTTCAAAAATAATAGAAAAATTATTAAAATCAGCAATAGCAAACGCTGAGAATAACCACAACATGAAACATGAAAATTTATATGTTGCTGAAATTTATGCAAATCAAGGACCAACATTAAAAAGAATAAGACCAGCTGCAAAAGGATCTGCAGTTAGAATAAGAAAAAGAACAAGTCATATTACAATAGTGTTAAGAGATGACAAATAAGAAAGGAGGATTTAAATAAATGGGACAAAAAGTACATCCAACAGGAGTTAGAGTAGGGATAATAAAAGATTGGAATTCTAAATGGTATGCAAATTCTAAAGATTTTGCGAATTATTTAGTAGAAGATCAAAAAATCCGTAAATTTTTAAAGAAAAAATTATATACTGCTGGAATTTCAAAAATAGAAATTGAAAGAACAGCAAAATTTGTAAGAGCAAATGTATATACTGCTAAACCAGGAATTGTTATAGGAAAAGGTGGAGCAGGAGCAGAAAGTATAAAAACTGAGCTTTCAAAATTAATTGGAAAAGAAATTAGTTTAAATATTGTTGAGGTAAAAAATATAGATATAGATGCACAATTAGTTGCAGAAAATATCGCTGGACAATTAGAAAGAAGAATTTCATTCAGAAGAGCCATGAAACAATGTATGCAAAAATCTATGAAGGCAGGTGCTTTGGGAATAAAAACAGCAGTATCTGGAAGATTAGGTGGAGCTGATATGGCTAGAACTGAATTCTATAAAGATGGTACAATACCACTTCAAACTTTAAGAGCTGATATAGATTATGGATTTGCAGAAGCAAATACAACATATGGAAAAATAGGTGTAAAAGTTTGGATATATAAGGGTGAAATTCTTCCAGCCAAGAAAGTGGAAGGAGGAGAAAAATAATGCCATTAATGCCAAAAAGAACAAAATTTAGAAAAATGCAAAAAGGTAGAATGAGAGGAAAAGCAACAAGAGGAAATAGAATTACAGATGGAGAATACGGGATACAAGCATTAGAAGCAGGATGGATTACAGGAAATCAAATAGAGGCAGCCCGTGTAGCTATGACTCGTTATATAAAGAGAGGTGGAAAAGTTTGGATAAAGATTTTTCCAGATAAACCAATAACTTCAAAACCAATTGGAACTCGTATGGGTAAAGGAAAAGGAGCTCCAGAATATTGGGTAGCAGTTGTTAAACCTGGTAGAATAATGTTTGAAATAGCAGGAGTACCAGAAGAAACTGCAAGAGAAGCCTTAAGACTTGCAAGAAATAAGTTATCAATAAAAACAAAATTCGTAGCAAGAGAAACTGAAAACAAGGTGGGTGATAATGATGAAGATAAATAAGATAAGAGAAATGTCTTCACCAGACTTAGAAAAAGAATTAGGTGAACTAAAATCAGAATTATTTAAATTAAAATTTAGTTTAGCTACAAATGGATTAGATAATCCAATGAAAATTAAAGAAGTTAAAAAAGACATTGCAAAAATAAATACTGTATTAACAGAAAGAAAAATTGCAGAATCAAAAGCATAATTAGAGGTTAGAAATCAGAGGTCAGAAATCAGAGGTCAGAGATACAAAAAAAGTTATATGTAAAAACTGAAGTAGAGATATATTAACTGACATCTATTTTACAGACATCCGATATCCGACACAAAATTATATAGAACTTAGAAAAATAAGAAGGAGGATTCATAAATGGAAGAAAGAAATCTTCGTAAAGTTATGATTGGTACTGTTACATCTGATAAAATGGATAAAACAGTTGTAGTAGCTGTTGAAACAAGTGTTAGTCATAAGATATATGGAAAAACAGTTAAAAGAACATATAAATTAAAAGCACATGATGAAGAAAATGCTTGCCAAATAGGTGATAAAGTAAAAGTAATGGAAACAAGACCACTTTCTAAGGATAAAAGATGGAGAGTAGTTGAAGTTGTAGAAAAAGCAGTTATTAAATAAAGATTAACACTATGGTGTTTATTAACAAAATTAAAGGGAGGTAAATAAACATGGTACAACAACAGACAATATTAAAAGTTGCAGACAACACTGGTGCAAAAGAAATTATGTGTATCAGATGTTTAGGTGGATCATATAGAAAAACATCTAACATAGGAGATGTTATAGTTGCTTCTGTTAAATCAGCAACACCAGGTGGCGTTGTAAAAAAAGGCGAAGTAGTAAAAGCAGTTATAGTAAGAACAAAAAAAGGTTTAAGAAGAGCAGATGGATCATATATTAAATTTGATGAAAATGCAGCTGTAATAATTAAAGAAGACGGAACACCAAAAGGAACACGTATATTTGGACCAGTTGCAAGGGAATTAAGAGAAAAAGAATATATGAAAATATTATCTTTAGCCCCAGAAGTTCTTTAAGCCGTTAACGAAAATGTCTAGTAGACATTTGAGTATTACGGATTAAAGATGCATAGGCTTAACATTTGTTAATGAGTACAGCCCTTAGGCTGAACGAATATTACAAATAGTTAGTCGTAGCTTCTTCAACTAAAATGTGCGGTAGACATTTTAGCTCTGAGGATTAAAGATGCATAGATTTAAATTAAATAAAAATCAACCAAAAAACTAAAAAGGAGGGAAACTCTATAATGAAAATAAAAAAAGGTGATACTGTTCAAGTTTTATCAGGAAATGATAAAGGTAAAACAGGAGAAGTTTTAGAAGTAATGCCAAAATCAGAAAAAGTAATTGTAAAGGGTGTTAATATTAGAAAAAAACATGTAAAACCTAGAAAACAAGGAGAAGAAGGCGGAATAATACCTATAGAATGTGCTATACCAAACGGTAAAGTTAATGTAGTATGTTCAAAATGTGGTAAAGCTACAAAAATAGGATATATTATAGAAAATGATAAAAAAGTGCGTGTTTGTAAAAAATGCGGAGCAAAATTAAAATAATAGAAAGGAGGATTAATATAAATGGAAAAATTAAGAGAACAATATGAAAAAGAAGTAATCCCAGCATTAATGAAAAAATTTGAATATAAATCTGTAATGCAAGCACCAAAACTTGCAAAAATAGTTATAAATATCGGTTTAGGAGACACAAAGGAGAATCCTAAAGCTTTAGAAAATGCAATGAATGATTTAGTTCAAATTACAGGTCAAAAGCCAGTAATAACTAAAGCAAAAAAATCAATTGCAGCCTTTAAGTTAAGAGAAGGTGTAAACATTGGATGTAAAGTAACATTAAGAGCAGAGAAAATGTATGATTTTGCTTATAAATTCTTCAATGTAGCACTTCCAAGAGTAAGAGATTTTAGAGGAGTATCAGTAAATTCTTTTGACGGTAGAGGAAATTACTCTATAGGTGTAAAAGAACAATTAATATTCCCAGAAATCGAGTATGATAAAGTTGATAAATTAAGAGGAATGGATATTATATTTGTTACAACAGCAAAAACTGATGAAGAAGCTAGAGAATTATTAAAACTTTTAGGAATGCCTTTTAAAGCTTAAGTTCCTAAATTAAGGAAGGAGAAAAATAAATGGCTAAAAAAGCAATGAAAATAAAACAAGCAAGACCACAAAAATATAAAACAAGAGAATATAATAGATGTAAATTATGTGGTAGACCACACAGTTTTATTAGAAAATATGGAATTTGCCGTGTATGTTTTAGAGAATTAGCACATAAAGGTGAGATTCCAGGTGTTAAAAAAGCAAGCTGGTAAAAAATAGATTAAAAGCAGCAATCTGCACATTTTAATTTCGATAATCAAACCTCGACGTACAAACGTACGACTTCGTCTTGATTATCTCATAAAAATGCACATATTACTACTTTTAATCAATTTTAGATAATAAAATTTATAAAAGATTCTTTAAAAAAGTACATTATAAGCAATTTCATCAAAATTAAAAATTAGATGTAAGTGAAATAGAATTCAAAAAAATATGTTCTGATGAAATATTATAAAATAATTAATTTAAAAATATTATAGGAAGAAGATTAAAGTAAGAGTGTTTGTCTGACATCTGACTTCCGGAAAAGAAAAGGAGGAAATAGAGTTGAATACTACAGATCCAATAGCAGATATGCTAACAAGAATAAGAAATGCAAATAGCTCAAAACATAAAGTTGTTGATATTCCTGCATCAAATATGAAATCAGCCATAGCTGAAATTTTATTCAAAGAAGGATATATAAAATCTTTTGAAGAAATAAAAGATGAGAGTCAGGGAATTATTAGAGTTACTTTAAAATATGATGAAAAAGGTAATAGAGTTATTGATGGATTAAAAAGAATAAGCAAACCAGGATTAAGGGTATATGCTAATAAAGAAGAATTACCAAAAGTATTAAATGGTTTAGGAATAGCTATAATTTCTACATCAAAAGGATTAAAAACTGATAAAGAAGCAAGACAATTAGGTGTAGGTGGAGAAGTTTTAGCTTATATATGGTAAAATTTGATGAAAAGGAGGATATAGGAAATGTCAAGAATAGGAAACAAACCTATTACAGTACCAAGTGAAGTTGAAGTTAAAATGAATAATAATATAATTACAGTAAAAGGACCAAAAGGTACATTAGAAAGAGAAATACATAAAGATATTTCTATAGAAATAAATGAAAATATTATTAAAGTTATAAGAAAAGATGATGAACCAGCATCAAGAAGTTTGCATGGTTTAACAAGAACTTTAATTAATAATATGATAATAGGTGTAACAGAACAATTTAGCAAAGAATTACAAATAAATGGTGTTGGATATAGAGTTCAAAAACAAGGAAATGGACTAAACCTTACATTAGGTTATTCTCATCCAGTTATATTTGACGCACCAGAAGGAATTACATTTGATGTACCAAATCCAAATACTATTATTGTAAAAGGTATTGATAAAGAATTAGTTGGTCAAACAGCAGCAGTTGTTAGATCAAAAAGACCACCAGAAGTATATAGAGGAAAAGGAATTAAATATGCTGATGAGGTTATTAGGCGTAAAGAGGGTAAAACTGGAAAATAATTAAATTTCGATGAAATCAATTATCTTGCATATTTTCGTTATCTATTGCAAACATCGACGTACCAATGTACGCCTTCTGATTGCAATAACTAACAAAAATGCACAATCCAATCAATTTCATCAAAATTTTAGAAATCATAAATATTAAATTTTATGAAAGGAGTAATATAAATGATTAAAAAAACAGATAGAAAATTTGAAAGAGCAAGAAGACATTTAAGAGTAAGAAGAAAAGTATCTGGTACAGCAGAAAGACCAAGATTATGTATATATAAAAGCAATACAAATTTATATGCACAAATCATAGATGATGTAGAAGGAAACACATTAGTTAGCGTATCTACACTTAACAAAGATGTAAAGTCAAAACATGCCAATAAAGAAGCGGCTAAAGAAGTTGGATCTTTAATTGCAAAAAAAGCAAAAGCAAAGAAAATAGAGACAGTTGTTTTTGATCGTAGTGGATATATATATCACGGAGTAGTTAAAGAATTAGCTGAAGCTGCTAGAGAAGGTGGATTAAAATTTTAATATATGATAACAAGATTTCCTAAAAGAATTCAATGTTACAGATATTAAATACAAAAAATATAAAAAAGGAAATTATGAAAGAAGGGAGAACAATAATCAATGGAAGAAAATAATACAGTAGAGTTAAAAGAAAAAGTAGTTGCTATCAATAGAGTTGCAAAAGTTGTTAAAGGTGGTAGAAACTTTAGATTTAGTGCTGTTGTTGTTGTCGGAGATGAGAATGGTCATGTTGGTGTAGGTAATGGAAAAGCAGCTGAAGTTCCAGATGCAATAAAAAAAGCTATACAAGAAGCTAAAAAGAATTTAGTAGAAGTACCAATCGTTGAAACAACTGTACCACATGAATTTGTAGGAAAATTTGGTAGCGCTAAAGTTATGCTAAAACCAGCAGCTGTAGGTACAGGAGTTATAGCTGGTGGAAGTGTTAGACCAGTGTTAGAACTTGCAGGATACAAAGATATAAGAACAAAGGTTATAGGAACAAACAATCCTAGAAATGTTGTGTATGCTACAATAGAAGGACTAAAATCAATGCAAACAATTGAAAAAGTAGCTCAAAAAAGAGGTAAAAAAGTAGAAGAAATATTATAATAGAAGTCAGTGAATTAGAAGTCAGTGAATTAGAAGTCAGTGAATTAGAGATTTTAATTTCGAATATCTGACATCTGACGTCAGACATCTAGCATTAGACATCTAAAATTTAAAAATTAAATTTTAAGGAGGTGCAATAAATATAATGAAAATAGATGAATTAAAACCAGCTGAAAAAAGAGTTAAAAGAACAAGAGTAGGACGTGGAATTGGATCTGGTCTTGGAAAAACTTCAGGTAGAGGTCAAAAGGGACAAAAAGCTAGATCAGGTGGAGGAGTTAGAAGAGGCTTTGAAGGTGGTCAAACTCCTTTATATAGAAGATTACCAAAAAGAGGATTTACTAATATTCATGCTAAAAATTATACAGAGGTAACATTAACAATGCTAAATAAAAGCAAAGCAACAGATGTTACAGCAGAAACATTATTAGCAGAAGGTATAATTGGAAAAGTAAATGATGGAATAGTAGTACTAGCAACAGGAAAATTAGATAAAAAAATAAATGTAAAAGCCAATAGATTTACAGCTCAAGCAAAAGAAAAAATAGAAGCCGTTGGCGGAAAGGCTGAGGTGATTTAATTGTTAAAAACTATAAAAAATGCATTAAAAACACCAGATGTAAGAAAAAGATTATTATATACATTATTATTAATAGTAGTGTTTAGATTTGGATGCTATGTAACAGTTCCAGGAGTTGATATTGTAGCTTTAAACAATGCAATGTCAAGTGAAGGGATAACAGGATTAATAGACATGATTTCAGGAGGTGCTTTCTCAAGATTTTCTATATTTGCAATGTCTATTACTCCATATATCACTGCATCAATTGTTATACAATTATTAGGAATGGTAATTCCATCTTTAGAAAAGTTAACAAAAGAAGGTGGAGAAGTAGGAAGACAAAAAATAAATGCATATACAAAAATTTTAACTATAGTATTATCATTAGTTGAAGGTATAGGAATTTATTTATCTTATAAATCTTCAGGAATATTTATAAAACCAGGGCTTTTGACAGGTGCACTAGTCGTAATAGGATTAATTGCTGGAACAGCATTGCTTATGTGGTTAGGAGAGCAAATCACAAACAAAGGTATTGGCAATGGAATATCTATGATAATATTTATAGGTATAGTTTCTGGATTGCCTTCTGTTGTTACAACATTATGGGGATTAATAATGCCAACAGATGGATTTAGTACAACAGGTTTATTATTATCAATTGGAATAATAATAGGAGCGCTTATATTAGTTTCCGGAGTTGTATTTGTGCAACAAGCGGAAAGAAGAGTTCCAGTACAATATTCTAAAAAAGTAGTTGGAAGAAAAATGGTAGGAGCACAATCAACACATATACCATTAAAATTAGCAATGGCAGGAGTTATGCCAATAATATTTGCATCATCATTTATGACATTTCCAGCTATGATAATACAAATATTTGTAAAGGACATAGCAACTAAGACAGGATTTTTAGCAGGATTATATAAATTTTCAATTGCTACATCATCTTCAAGTGTAGGACTTGGGTATTCTATTGCTAATGCACTTGTTTATTTGTTATTAATAATGGGATTCACATTCTTCTACACATATGCTACATTTAATCCAGCAGAAGTATCAAGCAATATAAAAAAGAATGGTGGATTTATACCAGGTATAAGGGCAGGAAAACCAACAACAGAATACTTATCTTCTATAATAAGTAAATTGACATGGTTTGGTGGATTTTTCTTAGCTATTATAGCTATATTACCAATGTTATTAAGATTTACAAGTCTAAATATTGCATTTGGTGGTACATCTATATTGATTGTAGTAGGTGTTGCATTAGAAACAGTACAACAATTAGAATCTCAATTAGTAATGAGACATTATAAAGGATTTTTAGAGTAGAACAAAACCAATATTATTATGGGGAGATATGTATTTAGCATATCACCCTATAATGATTTTTATAATGTTTATTAATTAGAAGTCAGTGAAGTAGAGGTAAGTTAAATAGATATTCCGACCTCTGACTTCAGACTTCTGACATCAATATTAGTAGATATTATAAAGATTATTAAATTAATAATCTAAATTATAAAAGGAGAGAAGTTATAATGATTATTATTATGCTAGGGGCACCTGGAACTGGAAAAGGAACAGTTGCATCAACTTTATCAGAAAAATTAGGAATACCACAAATATCAACAGGAGACATTTTTAGAGAAAACATTAAAAATAAAACAGAGTTAGGAAAATCGGCAGAGGAATATATGTCTAAGGGAGAACTTGTACCTGACGAAATTACAATAGGAATAATAAAAAACAGAATTGAAGAGCCAGATGTACAAAAGGGAATGATACTTGATGGATTCCCAAGAACAGTTAATCAAGCAAAAAAATTAGATGAAATATTAAAAGAAAAAGGCAAAGAAGTAAAAATAGTATTAAATTTAACAACACCAGAAAGTGAAATTATAGAAAGAGTTATAAACAGAAGAATTTGTTCAAATCAAGATTGCAAAACTGTATATAACCTTGAATTAAATCCACCAGAAACAGAGGGTGTTTGTGATAAATGTGGAAGTGAATTAATAAAAAGAAAAGATGATAACAGTGAAACAATAAAAAATAGATTAGATACATATTTTAAACAAACAAGTCCACTTGTAGAATATTATAAAGAAAAAGGACTATTAAGATCTGAAGAAGTGAGTAAAAAAGTAAATAGATTAGGAAATGATGTAGCAAGCGATTTAATAAAATTCTTAAAGGGAGAATAAAATGGTAACTATAAAGTCAAGTAAAGAAATACAATACATGGAAGAAGCATGTAAAATTGTAGCATTAACATACAAAGAGTTAGAAGAAAAAATAAAGCCTGGAATGACAACATCAGAATTAGATAAAATTGCTGAAAAAGTAATGATAGATAATGGAGCAATTCCTGCTGAAAAAGGTTATCCATCAGGGATAAACGGTATACCTGATTTTCCAGCATCAACATGTATATCAATAAATGATGAAGTAATACATGGAATTCCATCTAAAAATAGAATAATAAAAGAAGGAGACATTGTAAGTGTTGATACTGTAGCAATGAAAAATGGATTTAACGGAGATGCAGCAAGAACATTTATAGTAGGAAAAGTTTCTAATAAAGCACAAAGATTAGTAGAAGTTACAAAACAGGCTTTTTTCGAAGGAATAAAATTTGCCAAAAAAGGATACAGGGTTGGAGATATATCACATGCTATAGGAAAATATGTTGAGTCACAAGGATATTCAGTAGTAAGAGAGTTTCAGGGACATGGAATAGGTAGAGAAATGCATGAAGATCCAGGTATTCCAAATTACGGAAAAGCAGGGAAAGGATTAAGATTAGAACCAGGTATGACTTTAGCCATAGAACCCATGGTAATACAAGGAAAACCTAATATTTTACAATTAGATGATGGATGGACAATTATAACAGAAGATGGAAGCTTAGCAGCACATTATGAAAATACAATTTTAATTACAGAAAAAGAGCCAAAAATATTGACAATACTTTAAAATTGTTATATACTATATAAGCTATTGGTATAAAATGCCAATTATGTAAAAATCTATAAGGGAGGCGATATCTTGGCTAAAGAAGATGTTATAGAAGTAGAAGGAACAGTAGTAGAAGCATTACCAAACACAAATTTTAAAGTTGAACTTGAAAATGGACATCAAATATTAGCTCATATTTCAGGGAAACTTAGAATGAATTATATAAAAATCTTACCAGGGGATAAAGTAAAAGTAGAGCTTTCACCTTATGATTTGACACGAGGACGTATAACTTGGAGAGCAAAGTAAAAAAATGAAAAGCAGCAATATATCAATTTTATTAATTTAACTCGATATACCATAGTACGATTTCGTCTTAATTAATAAAAATTAATATCTTACTACTTTTGATTTGCTTTATATAATAAATTAATGTAAAAATTAACCCAAATAAATATAAATATTTTAGGAGGTGCAAAAATGAAAGTAAGACCATCAGTAAAGAAAATATGCGATAAATGTAAAATAATTAAAAGAAAAGGTGTGATTAGAGTTATTTGTGAAAACCCTAAACACAAACAAAGACAAGGATAATTTTAGTTAATAACACAAATTAGGTAGCGGCTGTGAAACGAAAGTTTCGATATCAAATTTGTGTTTATATATATGTTCTAAACCTTAAAGACTAATTTTTAATTAGTGCATTTCACCTTTAAGAAAATAGGACAAAACAAATAATAATAAAATCAAGTTTTGGAGGTGCAAAAAAATATGGCTCGTATAGCAGGAGTAGATTTGCCTAAAGAAAAAAGAGTAGAAATAGGACTTACATATATTTATGGTATAGGAGTATCAAGTTCTAGAAAAATATTAGAAAAAGCTGGAGTAAATCCAGATACAAGAATTAAAGATTTAACTGAAGAAGAAGTTAATAGCATAAGAAAAGTTATTGACTCATCTTATAAAGTTGAAGGTGACTTAAGAAGAGAAGTAGCTCTTAATATTAAAAGGCTTACAGAAATTGGTTGCTACAGAGGATTAAGACATAGAAGAGGTCTTCCAGTTAGAGGACAAAGAACAAAAACTAATGCTCGTACAAGAAAAGGACCAAGAAAATTAGTAAGTAGAAAGAGCAAATAATAAATATAGAGAATTTAATCTCATATCTTAATTGAATGGAGGAGAATAAAACAATGGCTAAAAATGTAACAAGAAAAACAGTTGCTAGAAGAAATAGAAAAAACATTGAAAAAGGTGCTGCACATATTCATTCTAGTTTCAATAATACAATAGTTACAATTACAGATACACAAGGAAATGCAATATCATGGGGAAGTGCTGGCGAATTAGGTTTTAAAGGATCAAGAAAGAGTACACCATTTGCAGCAGGTCAAGTTGCAGAAACAGCAGCAAAAGCTGCTATGGAACATGGATTAAAATCTGTAGAAGTATTTGTTAAAGGACCAGGGTCTGGTAGAGAAGCTGCAATCAGAGCACTTCAAACAGCAGGTTTAGAAATAAGTGCTATAAAGGATGTAACACCAATACCACATAATGGTTGTAGACCACCAAAAAGAAGAAGAGTATAAAACAAATATAATAAAGACTGAAAATTAGAAGTTGTAAATTAGAGGTTAGAAGTTAGAGGTTAGAAAATTAAAATATATAATCTACTTTACTAACATCTATTTCACTAACATGTAAATATAAGAAAGGAGTAATAACAAAAATGTCAAGATATAAAGATGAACAATGCCGTATCTGTCGTAGAGAAGGTCAAAAATTGTTCTTAAAAGGTGCAAGATGTTATTCAGATAAATGTAGTATTTCTAGAAGAAATTATGCACCAGGACAACATGGACAAAAAAGAGCAAAACTATCTGAATACGGTACACAATTAAGAGAAAAACAAAAAACAAAATCATATTATGGAGTTGGAGAAAAACAATTTAGAAAATATTTCGAAATGGCTTCAAATAAAAAAGGAGTTACAGGTGAAAACTTGTTACAAATATTAGAAAGTAGATTAGACAATGTTATATATAGATTAGGATTTGGATCTTCAAGAGCACAAGCAAGACAATTAGTAAATCATGGACACTTTGAAGTAAACGGTAAGAAAGTTGATATAGCTTCATATTTAATAAAAGCAGGAGATATCATAGCTGTTAGAGAAATAAAAAAAGACAATCCAACAATAAAAGCAAATATTGAAGAAAACTCAGCTAGACCAGTTCCAGAATGGTTAGAAAAAAATGAAGAAACTTTGAGTGGTAAAGTTGTTAGATTAGCATCAAGAGAAGATGTTGATATACCAATTGAAGAACATTTAATAGTAGAGCTTTACTCAAAATAATAGTTTATTTTCTATATAAACTGATTTATATATTTAGTTATAATATTAGGAGGGAAAAATGATAGAATTTGAAAAGCCAAATATTGAATGTCTAGAAGTAGATGAAACAAATAATTATGCAAAATTTGTTTGTGAACCATTAGAAAGAGGTTATGGTGTAACAATAGGAAATTCTTTAAGAAGAATTTTACTTTCATCACTTCCAGGATGTGCTATAACAGGAGTAAAGATCGAAGGCGTACTACATGAATTTTCAACAATACCAAATGTTGTAGAAGATGTACCAGAACTTATAATTAATTTAAAAGGTGTAAGATTAAAATTTGATCAAAACGAAGAAAAAACAATCAGAATTGATTTTAAAGGAGAAGGAGAAGTTACTGCAGGAGATATCATAACAGATGGAACTGTAGAAATACTAAATCCTGATTTACATATAGCAACAGTATCAGAAGGTGGTCATTTAGTTATAGAAATGACTGCAGATATGGGAAGAGGATATAATTCATCTGATAAAAATAAAAAAGATGACCAAGATATATCAATGCTTCCAATAGATTCTATATATACACCAGTAAAAAAAGTTAATTATCAAGTTGAAAATACAAGAGTTGGGCAAATGGTAGATTACGATAAATTAATAATAGAAGTTTGGACAGACGGTAGCTTAAAAGCTTATGAAGCATTAAGCTTAGCAGCAAAAGTTATGACAGGACATCTAGAATTATTTATAGATTTATCAGAAGCAACAAAAAATACTCAAATAATGATTGAAAAAGAAGAATCAAAAAAAGAAAAAGTTTTAGAAATGTCAATAGAAGAATTAGAATTATCTGTAAGATCATTCAATTGTTTAAAAAGAGCAGGTATTGCTACAGTTGAAGACTTAACAAATAAATCTGAAACAGATATGATGAAAGTTAGAAATCTTGGTAAAAAATCATTAGATGAAGTAACAAATAAATTACATTCATTAAACTTAGATTTTGCTAAGGAAGAAGACTAAAATAAATTGGAATAATATATATTTCCAGTATTCAAATAAATGAGGAAGGTGAAATAAATTGGCTACAAATAGAAAATTAGGTAGAACTACTGATATAAGATTGTCTATGTTAAAAACACTTGCAACAGATTTAGTGTGGCATGAAAAAATAACAACAACAGAAGCCAGAGCTAAAGAAGTAAAATCAATAGTAGATAGCATAATAGCATTAGCAGTAAAAGAAAAAGACAATTATGAAATGGTAGATGTAAAAGTTATTAAAGCTAAACTAGATTCTAAAGGTAATAAAGTTACTGAATTAGTAAAAAGCAAAAATGGAAAAGAGTACTTAAAAGTAGTAAAAGAAGAAACTACAGAAAGTAGACAAAAAGATATGCCTTCTAGATTAAATGCTAGAAGAAAAATAATGAGAAAAATTAACAAAGTTAAAGATAGTGAAGGTAACAATGTAGATTTACCATCAAAATTATTTAACGAATTAGCTCCAAGATATGCAGATAGAGTAGGTGGATACACAAGAATTATAAAAGCTGGGCAAAGAAGAGGAGACGGAGCAGAAAAAGTTATAATAGAATTAGTATAAAGGGGTCTTATAACAAGACTTCTTTTTTGCTTTTTCACAAAATTCTAAAATACACATACAATATCCATAACAAGGAGGCATGAGAAGATGTCAACATTTATAATAAATGCTATTATTTGGACATTAGCAATATATGGATTATTTGAAATAATCAAAAACATAATATTTACATACACATATACAAACTTAAAAGCAGATGGAATCTATATGATAATAGCAGTAAAAAATCAAGAAAATAAAATAGAAGTGTTTTTAAGATCAATATTATTTAGGATATTATATGGAAAAGATGAGTACATAAGAAATGTGATTGTAACAGATTTAAATTCAAAAGATAACACGAAAGAAATTTTAGAAAAATTATCTAAAGATTATAAATGCATAGAAGTGGTAGAATGGAAAGAATTTAAAGAAACAATGGAAAATATAAATAATGTATAAAATAAGAACCATAAAATTATAACAATTTATTGAAAATTCATAACTCTTATGATAGACTTTAAATTAGAAATTAACGGAAAAGAGGTAAGTTTTGGAACTAACAGGAGAAGTAGAAGATATCATATATAAAAATGAACTAAATAGTTATACAATAGCAGTATTTCAGACAGAGGAAGAAGAAACAACAATAGTAGGATATCTTCCTTTTATTAATTCTGGAGACACATTAAAGGTAATAGGAAAATTTGTTGAACACAAAGAATATGGAGTTCAATTTAAAGTTGATACTTTCGAGAAGTTAATGCCACAAACATTAGGCGCATTAGAGAAATATTTAGCAAACGGCAATATTAAAGGAATAGGACCAGCAACTGCTAAAAAAATAATTAACAAATTTGGAGAAGAGACAATAAGCGTATTTAAATTTAATCCAGAGAAATTATCACAAATAAAAGGAATATCAAAAGACAAAGCAATAGAAATAGGACAAAGTTTTATAGAAAATTGGGAAGTATGGCAAATTGTAGGATTTTTAGAGAGATTTGGAATAGGCGCAGAGAACGCCAAAAAAGTATTTAACTTATTAGGAGTAAATGCAATAGAAGAAATAGAAGCTAATCCATATATACTTATAGATATAACTAGAGGAATAGATTTTAAACAAATAGACAAAATGGCTTTAGATTTAGGAATGAGTTATGACAATCAAAAAAGAGTGAAAAGTGGGATAAAATATGGATTAATTAGAGCAACATATAATGGGAATTGTTGTGTATTAAAGGAAAATTTAATAGAATTTACAGGTCAGCTTTTAGGAGTAGAAGCAGAAATTATAGAAGATTCGATAATAAATTTAAAAGTAAAAGATGAGATTGTTATAGAAGAAAGAAACGAAAAAGAACAATGGATATATTTATACAATTTTTATAAAACAGAAAAAGAAATAGCTCAAAGACTTATAAGATTAAATAATTTTAAAAATATAAAGAAAATAAAAAACATAGAAGTTGCCCTAAAAAGAGCAGAAGAAAACATAGATATAAATTTATCAGAAAAGCAAAAAGAAGCCATAAGGTCAGTAAACGAAAATAATGTAACAGTAATAACAGGAGGACCAGGAACAGGAAAAACAACTATTATAAGAAGTATTATAAATATATATCAAGAAAAAGGAAATAAAATAGTTTTAGCAGCACCAACGGGAAGAGCAGCTAAGAGAATGACAGAGACTACAGGAGAAGAGGCAAGTACTTTACATAGATTACTAGAAATAGGAAAAATAAATGAAGATTATTTACATCAAAAAGAAAACGATTACGAAGGAATGCCAATAGATGGTGATATAATAATAGTAGACGAAGTATCTATGGTAGATGTTTTTTTAATGAATTATTTATTAAAATCAATATACCAAGGAACAAAAGTAGTTTTTGTAGGAGATAGTGATCAACTCCCATCAGTAGGACCAGGAAGTGTTTTAAAAGATATTATAAATTCAAACAAAATAGTAACAGTATATTTAGACAAAATATTTAGACAAGCTGCACAAAGTAAAATAGTATTAAACTCACATAGAGTTAATAATGGAGAAAGTTTTATTTCTAAAAATGACGAAGATGACAATATGAAACAAGATTTTTTCTTTATAAAAGAGAACAATCAAGAAAAAATTTTAGAACAAGTTATTTCTCTATGTAATGGAAGATTACAAAATTATGGAGACTATGATTTTTTTCAAAATATACAAGTATTAACACCAACCAAAAAAGGAATGTTAGGTACTAAAGAATTAAATAAGGTTTTACAAAAAACTCTAAATCCAGCATCTGAATATAAACAAGAAAAGATGGCAACAGGAGTTATTTATAGAATAGGCGACAGAATTATGCAAATAAAAAATAATTATGATATTTATTGGGAAAAAGATGAAAAAGAAGAAAAGGGAAGCGGAGTATTTAATGGAGAAATTGGTACAATTTTAAAAATAGATGAACATGAAAAACAAGTTAAGATAAAGTTTGATGATGATAAAATATGTTGGTATCAATATAATGAGTTAGACCAAATAGAACATAGTTATAGCATAACAATTCATAAAGCACAAGGTAGTGAATTTGATGTAGTAATATTACCAATAGCACCATCAGCACCAGTATTATTAACTAGAAATTTGTTATATACAGGGCTTACAAGAGCAAAGAAATTAATGATTATAATAGGAAATGAAAATGTAGTGAATTTTATGATAAATAATGTAGACAGTAAAAAAAGAAATACAGGGTTAGAATATAAGTTAAAAAATTTATAGGGGCAGAAAGAAAGGGAATAACATTTTAGAAAAAATATTAGATTTAATTTATCCACCAGTATGCGGAATATGTGGAAAACTAAACACAAAATGGCTATGTAAAAGGTGTGAAATAAATTTAAAAAATCACGAAGTTTTTCAAATAGATAATTATGAAGACGACCAAGAAACATATTATGATGAACATATGTATAGTTTTATATATGAAGGAATTATAAGAAAACTAATAATAGGATATAAATTTAATAAAAAATCATATATTTATAGAACTTTGTCAAATTATATCTTAAAAAATGAAAAACTTATAGAAAATATAAAAACTTATGATATAATAATACCAGTACCAATTAGTAAACAAAGAAAAAAAGAAAGAGGATATAACCAAAGCTTACTAATTGCAAGAGAAATAAGTAAAAAAGCTTTTATAAATTTAGAAAAAAATGTATTATATAAAACAAAAAATATAGTTGCTCAAAGTACATTAAATAAAGAAGATAGATTAAACAATATTAAAGATGCATATAAAATAAAAAATCTTAAAAATATGCAAAATAAAAAGATATTAATATTTGATGATATTTATACAACTGGGAGCACAGTAAATGAATGTAGTAAGGTATTAATACAAAATGGTGCGAAGAAGATAGGAATATTAACAATAGCAAAAGATTAAGAAAATAAGTTGGAAAAATACAAAAGAAAGGAATTTTATTATGGAAGATTTAATTGAGAGTATATTAGATTATGTAAGGTCAGACTACACAGATTATGCTGTAATGATAAATGGAGAATGGGGATCTGGTAAAACTCATTTTTGGAATAACAAAATAAGAAATAAAATTGAATCTATACAAATAAATGGAAAAAAATATACAACAATATATATGTCTTTATATGGTATATCTAATTTAGAAGAAATAAGTAAAAAATTGTTTATAGAAACTACTCAATTAATGGATAAAAACTTAAGAAAATACATGGACTCAAAAGATATATCAAAAATACCAGAATATGCTAAAACTGGTATAGATATGGCTAATTTCTTTGGAGTATCTCAAAATGGAGAAAAGATTGATTATGCACAATTTTTCTCAACAGATGATAAAGTTCTATGCTTTGATGACTTAGAAAGAGCTAATGTAGATGTTATAGATATTTTAGGATATATAAATAACTTTGTTGAACATGATCATATAAAAACAATACTTATATGTAACGAAAAGGAATTATCAACTAAACTAAAAAGTAGCAATTTGGAGATGAAAACTTTTATTGCAACTTATCTTTTAGACAAGCAAGGTGACCTAGAAAAAAATGATAAACCAATGGTTGAAAAAATAAGAGACAAGATTGAATACGTTTTCGATAAAGCAAATGATTACGAAAGAATCAAAGAAAAATTAATTGGAGAAACTTTTGAGTATGCACCTAAATTTGATTATATAATAAATGGAATTCTTATGAGATACGAAAATAATCCGGATTTAATAAGATTTTTAAGAGAAAATACAGGATTAATAATATCTACATTTAATAAAAGTGGGACAAGAAATTTAAGGATTTTAAAACACGCCTTAAATGACTTTAAAAAGGTATTTGAAATGGTTAATAAATCGTATCCAAATACAAATAACAGAGTAATGCAAACAATGTTAATATTTACAATAGCAGTTTCATTTGAAATTAAAGCAGGAAAAATAACAAAAGACAAATTTGTAAATATTAAAGATAATGAAGAATATCGATCTATATTAGTTTCTTCAAGAGTATTGATGGATAATAGACAATTCTATATTAGAGAATTTGATAGCAATTATTACTATAATTTTAAAGCAGAATACAGATTTTTTAAATTTATAGAATACTATGTACGAACAAGAATATTCGATCTAAAAATTTTTAGAGATAATATGGAAACAATAAGAAATACAATAGATACAGAAAATTTGCCAGGATATAAAAGGCTTCTTACAGAAGAATATTGGAAGATATCTGATGATCAATTTGATGGAGTAATAGAAGAAGTAATAGGAGATGTTCAAACAGGAAATTTAAGAACAATAGATATTGTTAAATTATATGCTTACTTTAGTTATTTTTCAAGAAAAGCTCTTATAACTTATGATATAAAAGAATTAAAAAATATATTTTTTAATGGAATGAATATATCATCATTAACATCAGAATATTGTGATAATGTTGAAGAAGAATTAGATAAAATAGCAATAGATGAAGTTACAGAAGATATGGATGATATATTAAAACACTTTAACAATTTAAATGAGCAATTACATGACAAAATGTTTAGAGAAAAGGCAGAAGATATATTCAAGTGTATTCCAATGAAAATGGAAAAATTCTATGAAAGATTTGATAAAGAATGTATGGATATACCTATATTTAAGTATTATGATGTATATCAATTATTCCAAAGAATTTCATGTGCAAGTAATGAAGATATAGTTATGATAAAAGAAAAATTGATAAATAGAGCAAATAAATATACAAAAGAGATTGAGCCAGAAATGAAGAATATTAAACAATTAAAACAAGTTATAGATGACTATAATAAAGGAAAAGAGACAACCATAAAAATAGTAATGCTAAAAGACTTATCAAAAGAATTAGGAAATATTTTAGAAAAATATAAAATGACACTTTTACCTAAGAAGGAAGAAAAAATAGAAAATATAACAGAATAAAAAAGTAGCAATCATTGCTACTTTTTTACATTCATATGAATTAAAAATAAAAAATGCATAAAATTTTCCTTATTTGACATAATAAGATTATGAAAATAAAATAAGGAGGAATATTATGAAAGCAACTGGAGTTGTAAGAAGAATAGATGATTTAGGTAGAGTAGTTATACCAAAAGAAATAAGAAAAACATTACGTATAAAAGAAGGCGACCCATTAGAAATATTTACAGACAGAGAAGGTCAAGTAATATTAAAAAAATATTCTCCTATAGGAGAACTTTCAGAATTTGCATCAGGTTATGCAGAAACATTATCAAAAACAACAGGACATATAGCTTGTATAACAGATAAAGATACAGTAATTGCAGTATCAGGAGGATCTAAAAAAGAATTTTTAGAGCAAGATATAAGTGAAGAATTAGAACAATTAATGGAAGATAAAGAAGTATATACAAGTAAAGAAAATAGTGATCTATCTATGCCTATTACAAAAAATGATACAAATGAAAGAAAATATAATTCACAAGTTGTGTATCCAATAATTTCTAATGGAGATACAATTGGTACAGTTATTTTAATGTCAAAAGAGTCAAAAACAAAAATGAATGATGTTGAGAAAAAAGTAGCACAATCTGCTGCAACATTTTTAGGTAGTCAAATGGAGATTTAAGTTAAATCTCCATTTGACTTTTACATTTTTCTTGCTTTTTTAAATTTTATGAAGTATAATTTATTAGTAAAACTAGTAAATTATAGAATAATTACTTATATAAAATATTCATTTTAAGAGGAGATTATATGAAAGCAATAGATATAAGAAATAAATATTTAAAATTTTTTGAAAAACATGGTCACAAAGTTATACCTAGTGCACCACTAATTCCAGAAAACGACCCATCTGTATTGTTTAATACAGCTGGAATGCAACCTCTTGTACCTTATTTACTTGGACAAAAGCATCCAGAGGGAAATCGTCTTACAGATTTTCAAAAGTGTGTCAGAACAGTTGATATTGACGAAGTTGGAGATAATAGACATTTAACATATTTTGAAATGCTAGGAAACTGGTCTTTAGGAGATTATTTTAAAGAAGAATCTATTCAAATGAGTTTTGATTTTTTAACTAAAGAATTGAAAATACCAGTAGAAAAATTATATATAACAGTTTTTGGAGGAAATGAAGTCTTACAAAAAGATGAAGAAACAGCAACTTACTGGCAAAAAGCTGGAATATCTAAAAATAATATATATTTCTTAAAAGACAATTGGTGGATAGCAGGAGAAACAGGTCCTTGTGGAAGTGATACAGAAATATTTTATGATACAGGAAAACCTAAATGCTCTGAAAATTGTAATCCAGATTGTGACTGTGGTAAATATGTTGAAATATGGAACAATGTATTTATGCAATTCTTTAAAGATGAAAATGGAGAATTAACACCATTAAAGCAGAAAAATGTTGATACAGGATTAGGACTAGAAAGAATGGCTATGTTATTACAAGGAAAAGAAACGCCATTTGATACAGAATTATTTAAACCAGTAATGGACAAACTATTTGAATTACAAAAAATAGATTATATTGAAAGTAGAAGAATAATTGCAGAGCATTTGCGTTCAAGTATGATGATAATATCTGATGGAGGAAGACCAAGTAATGTTGATAGAGGATATGTTTTAAGAAGATTAATTCGTAGAATGATTAGACATATGAATAAATTGCAAATAGACTTAAATGAAATTTCCACATTAATTGAAATTTATGTGCAGAATCTAAAAGAAATGTATCCAGAATTAGAAAATAATTTCGAAATCATAAAAAATACAATAATAGAAGAAAAAAATAAATTTGTTAAAACACTTGCATATGGCGAAAAAGAATTTAATAAAGAAATGAATAAAGCAATTCAAAATGGAGAAAAATTAATAAGTGGAAAAGTAGTATTTAAATTATATGATACTTATGGATTTCCTCCAGAAGTTACAAAAGAATTAGCAGAAGAAAATAAATTGACAGTTGATATACAAGAATTTGACAAATTATTTAAAGAACATCAAGAAAAATCAAGACAAGGATCTGAACAAAAATTTAAAGGTGGATTAGCAGAACAAAATGAAGTTACAGTAGCATATCATACAGCAACACACTTATTAAATGCAGCATTAAAAGTTGTATTAGGTCCAGATACTCATCAACGTGGCTCAAACATAACAACAGAAAGAATGAGATTTGATTTTAATTGTGACCATAAATTAACAGATGAAGAAAAGAAAAAAACAGAAGATTTAGTAAATGAGTGGATACAAGCAGAGCTTCCAGTTACTATAGAAGAAATGACAAAAGAAGAAGCTATAAAATCAGGCGCTGAATGTATGTTCATTGAAAAATATCCAGATATTGTTACTGTATATAAAATAGGAAATATTTCTAAAGAACTATGTGGAGGACCTCATGTAAGAAATACAAGTGAAATAGGAAAATTCAAAATCAAAAAAGAAGAGGCAAGTTCAGCAGGTATAAGGCGTATTAAGGCAATTTTAGAATAATAGAGGTTAGTTGAAGTAGAAGTCGGTGAAATAGAACTATTAGTTCTAACTTCCAACATCTGACATCCGACCTCTGACTTTCTACTTCCAATTTCAAATTTTAGATTTTTAAAATTAGAAAGGAATAATAAAAATGAAAGATTGCTTATTTTGTAAAATAATTAATGGAGATATTCCATCAGAAAAAGTATATGAAGATGAAGAGATTTTAGCATTCAAAGATATTCAACCAGCAGCACCAATTCATATTTTAGTAATACCTAAAAAACATATAGACAGTTTAGCTAATATTGAAGAAGATGATGAAAAAATAATTGGAAAAATATATATGGTTATAAATAAAATAGCAGAAGACCAACAATTTAAAGATAAAGGATATAGAGTAATTGTTAATTGTGGTAAAGATGGAGGACAAGAGGTCATGCATTTACATTTCCATTTATTAGCAGGAAAGCCATTAGGAGAAAAAATAGTAGGATAATTTTACAAATAAACTATACACAAAATTAATAACATATGTTATAATATAAATAGGTGTATAATACAAAAGTGGAGGTAAATAATATGTTTGATAGTAAATATAGTAATCTTCTAACAGCATTATTAGTAGTAGTAATAATAGCAATAGTAGGTTTAGTGGGATTTTTTGCATATGATGCTTATCAAAAACATTTTATATCAAAAGATACAGAAGAATTTGTAGACTCTTTTGCACAAGATATGTCTATACAAGATTCTGATGACTCAGATAATACAGAAGGAGATCCAAATGCATTAAATCAAATTGAATCATCAGGAACAACAACAGGAAAGAGAAAAGTAACATATAAAGGATTTAATGTTTTAGGAACAATAGAAATCCCAAAAACTCAAGTAAAATATCCAATACTTGAAAAAGTAACAAAAAAATCAATTGAAGTTGCAGTTGCAGTTTTATATGGACCAGGACCAAACCAACCAGGCAATACTGTAATAGTAGGACACAATTATAGAAATGGATTATTTTTCTCTAATAATAAAAAATTATCAAATGGAGATAAAATATATATAACAGATTTAGATGGAAATAAACTTACATATACTATATACAATAAATATGAAACAACACCAGAAGATACAGAGTATATGACTAGAAATACAAATGGCGCAAGAGAAATATCATTATCAACATGCAATGATGATAGTAGCACAAGAATTATAATCTGGGCAAAAGCTGATGAAGATCAATAAAATTAGAATAATAAAAAAGGGCAAAACAAAAAAAGTTTTGTTCCTTTTTTGTTTTTAAGTAAATAAAACATAATAATTAAAAAATATAAGTTATTAACACATTTTACTTTATTTTTTTTATAAAATTGTATATAATAAGTTCAAACTATACAAGGAGAAAATAAATGAATAAAAAGCAAGCAAAGGAAAGAATAGAATATTTACAAAAAACTACACAATATCATGCAAAAAAATATTATGATGATGATAAACCAGAAATTTCTGATTTTGAATATGATATGCTTATGGTAGAATTACGAAATTTAGAAAAAGAATATCCAGAATATTCTTCTAAAGATTCATTAACTAAAAAAGTTGGAGGTCATGTAAAAGAAGGCTTTAAAAAAGTAGAACATGAAGTACCATTACAAAGCTTGCAAGATGTATTTAGTTTTAAAGAAGTAAAAGAATTTGATGAAAGGGTTTCTAAGCAAGCAATAGAAAATGATATAGAATTAAACTATGTAGTAGAAACCAAAATAGATGGTCTATCAGCTGCACTTGAATACAAAGATGGAATTTTAGTAAGAGGAGCAACAAGAGGAAATGGACTTGTTGGAGAAGATATAACAGAAAATTTAAAAACTATAAAAACTATTCCTCAAAAGCTAAAAGATAAAATAAATATAACTGTAAGAGGAGAAGTCTTTATATCAAAAGCTGATTTTGAAAAAATGAATCAAGAAAGAGAAGAAAATGAAGAGGAGTTGTTTGCGAATGCTCGTAATGCGGCAGCAGGTTCATTAAGACAATTAGATAGTGAAATTACAGCTAAAAGACCTTTAGATATATATATTTTTAATGTTCAAAAAATAGAAGGGAAAGAATTTGAATCTCATTTTGAAGAATTAAATTACTTAGAAGAACAAGGATTTAATGTAAATCCTGTCAGAATATACTGTAACAACATAAAAGAAGTATTAAATGCTATTAATAAAATAGGAGAAGACAGAGAAAAATTAACATTTGGAATAGATGGAGCAGTTGTAAAAGTAGATAATCTTAAATTTAGAGAGATATTGGGAACAACATCTAAAGTACCCAAATGGGCTACTGCATATAAATATCCACCAGAAAAAAAGCAAACTAAATTAAAAGATATAATATGTAATGTAGGAAGAACAGGAGTAATAACTCCAATGGCAATATTAGAACCAGTAAAGGTTGCAGGATCTACAATATCTAAAACAACACTTCATAATGAAGATTTTATAAAAGACAAAAACCTAAAAATAGGAGATACAGTCGTTATTCAAAAGGCAGGAGATGTAATTCCTGAAATAGTAGAAGTTGTAAAAGAAAAAAGAGATGGTACAGAAATAGAATTTAATATGCCAGAGTATTGCCCAGTATGTGGAGCAAAAGCAGTAAGAGAAGAAGGAGAAGTGGCAATAAGATGTACAGGAATAGAATGTCCCGCAAAATTATATAGAAACTTAGTCCATTTTGTTTCAAGAGAAGCAATGAATATTGACGGTTTAGGCGAAAATATTATAGGGCAATTATTAGATAAAGGATTAATAAAAAATATTGCAGATATTTATACATTAACTTTTGAAGATATAGCATCACTAAAGAAAAAGGGAGATAAATTTGCGCAAAATCTTATAGATAGTATAAATGCTAGCAAAAATAATGAATTATATAGATTAATAACAGCATTAGGAATAAGGCATGTTGGAGTAAAAGCTGCAAAGAATTTAGCAAAAAGATACAAAACAATAGAAAATCTGCAAAATGCATCATTCGAATCTTTAAGTTTAATCGAAGATGTAGGAGAAATAATGGCAAATAGTATTGTAGAATTTTTTAGTGAAAATCAAACTAAAGACTTAATAAAAAAACTTAAAAATTCTGGTGTTAATACAAAAGTAGAAGAAGATGATAATACTGATAATAGATTTGAAGGAATGACATTTGTGTTAACAGGTTCATTAGAAGAATACACAAGAGATGAGGCAAGTGATATAATAGAAAAATTTGGAGGTAAAGTTTCAAGTTCTGTATCTAAAAAAACAACTTATTTGTTAGCAGGAGAAGACGCAGGAAGCAAATTAGTCAAAGCAGAAAAATTAGGAACAAAAATAATTACAGAAGAAGAATTTAAAGAAATGATAAAATAATGTTAGGAGAAATTATGGAAGGATATACATTTGAAAATATGTGGCTAGACTTAAAAAATGGGTATCAAATATATTATACCTATGTAAATAATAGATATGTATTGTTTAAAACAGCGAGAAATTGTTATACTCAAAAATTATTATCAGACAATCCTAAAAATCCACAGCCTAAAATGTCAATGCTTACATTAAAGCGTGTTAAAGAGATTTTTCCGTATATGGAAGATATAGAGTATAAAGTTGCAAATGACTGGAATGTCAATGATTAAAAATAAATAAAATATAATAGGGGATGTATGAATAAAAGAAAAATTGTTACAATTTATGACATTGAAAACAACAATATATATTCTTTAGATATATTTGATAATAATAAATACAATTAATAAAGTTTAATAAAAGAAAGGATTTGATAAATTATGAAAATTACAAAATTTCCACAATCATGTTTATTAATAGAAACAAAGGATAAGAAAATATTGGTAGATCCAGGAAATTTAAAATATAAAGAGGAGTATTTTGATATATGGAATACTGTAGATATAATTTTAATAACACACAAACATCGAGACCATTGCAATACAGAGGTGTTAGAAAAATTAGATAAAAATATTAAAGTTTATTCAAGTAATGAAGTTAAAAATGCTCATCCAACATTAGATATAAATATTGTTAAAGAAAATGATATGATTAATGTAGAAAACAAAATAAAAATAGAAGTAGTACATGCTGAACATGGGTATATACCAATAATGAAAACAGGAGCAAAGGTTATTGAAAATATTGGATATATAATAGATGATGGCGAAACGAGAGTATATATAACAAGCGATACTATTTGTTTCCAAAATGAATATAAATGTGATGTTTTATGTATTCCAGTTTCAGATTATGGAGTAGTAATGGGAGCTTTTGAAGCCTCATTATTTGCAAAAGAAACTGATGCAAAATTAGTAATACCACTACATGCAGATAGTCCTAAATATCCTGTAGATTTTGAATTTGTAAAAGAAATGTTTGATAAAAATGAAGTTGAATATGAAATATTAGAAAATGATGAAAGTATAGAAATAGAATAAAAGCAGTGTAACATTATGTATAAACTGCTTTGAGGTTTCAAATGGACCTCAAAAGTTAACGTAAAAGTAATTGACAAATGTAATAAAATAATTTATAATGAATATAATAAAAGAAACAATAATTTGATTATTGTTTAAAAAGTGGTAAGCCTCTACCATAAGTGAGGAACGAAAAAAGCGGTGAGCCTCTACCATAAAGTGGGGAACGAAAAAAGCGGTGAACTTCTACCATAAAGTGAAGAACGAAAAAAGTAGGGATACCAGAAATGGTATCCTAATTTATTAAGGAGCAATAAATGGAAAAATTAAATTTTTATATAGTTAAAGAAGAATATGTAAAATATATGAGCCAATTTGATAAAAGAATATCAAAATCCTATGATGAAAAAGCAAGAAGACCATTTATAGGAATTGTATTAAAAGTAGACGAAATATTATATTTTGCACCATTCACATCTCCTAAACCGAAACACTTAAAAATGAAGAACACAATAGACTTTTTAAAAATAGATAATGGAAGTTTAGGAGCAATTAACTTTAATAATATGATACCAATTCCAATGGAGCAATGTATAAAAATTGATGTTGAAAATGAACAAGATGAAACATATAAAACATTATTATATAAGCAAATACATTGGTGTAACGAAAAGAAAAATGCAAATATAATCCTAAATAGAGCTAAAAATTTATACAATAGAGTCATAAATAAAAAATTACCACAAAGAATAATTAATAGATGTTGTGATTTTAAAATGTTAGAAGAAAAATTACAACAATATAAATAAAAATTTTTAATAATTTTATAAAAATAAACAGAAGTGAGTATAAAAAATATTAAAAAGTATATAGCTATAAGTAAATAAAAAAAGAATGTTTATATTCCATTTTCAAAAAATATATAGTATAATGTATTTGTGTTGAGAAATTGTCATTACATAGTATATGTAGTTGATACCATGAAAATGGGTAAAGCGGATAAGTCAGCAATTACTTTGTGAAAATAAAGGTAAAGTAGAAAACCTTATGTTATGTTTGCGAATATGATAATTTTAAGATACATACAACAGATATGGAGTATAAAATTGTAAATGATTTTGAGTTAAAAATTAAATAGGGGCAAGAAAGAAGGTTTAATGATAGATTTAGAAAGCAAAAAATATTGGATTTGGTTATCATTAATTAAAAACTTAGGCAGTGTAAAAATAAAAAAGATGCTAAATAAATATAATACCCCTAAAGCAATTTGGAATTTAAGCAAAAAAGAATTATTAAAAATTGAAGGTATAGGAGAAAAAACAGTTAATGAAATACTAAATAAAAGCTATAAAAATAATATTTATTTATATATGTCACAAATGATAAAAGAAAATATAGGAATTATTACAATAGAAGATAAAGAATATCCTCAACTATTAAAAAATATATATGATCCACCTATAGTTTTATATTATAAAGGAAATAAAGATATATTAAATAATATAGGAGTTTCAATAATTGGATGTAGAGAATGTAGTGAATATGGTAAAAAGGTTGCACAAAATTTTTCTTATAATATATCTAAAGAAAATATAAATATAATAAGTGGATTAGCAAAAGGAATTGATACTTATTCACATGTAGGAGCAATTTTATCAAAAGGAAAAACTATTGCAGTTGTAGGTAATGGATTAGATACAATATATCCAAAAGAAAATAAAAAGATTATGGACAAAATACTAGAATTAAATGGATGTATAATTTCAGAATATCCTATAGGAGTAAAACCTGAAAAGATGAATTTTCCAGCAAGAAATAGAATAATAAGTGGAATGAGTAATGCAGTAATTGTAGTAGAAGCAAAGAAAAAAAGTGGAACGCTAATTACAGTAGACTTTGCTTTAGAACAAGGAAGAGATGTATTTGTAGTTCCAGGAAATATTAATTCTGAAAATTCAAAAGGAACCAATGAATTAATAAAACAAGGAGCAAAGGTTATTACATCATACACAGATATATTAAAAGAATATAGAAATGAGATTCAAACTCAAAATTTACTTATTGAATAGATTTTGATTTTTAGTAAAAACGATACCATATAATAAAATATATTATATGGTATTGATTTTTAATAAAAGTTGTTATATAAATAAAATATAAAAGATAATATTAGGTATGTGATAAATTTTAAATTTAAGCTTAATTTTAAATCCAAAGTATATACAAGGAGAGAAAAATGGGAGAAGAAGAATTAGAGAAAATATATAATTATTTAGACATAATGCAAGGAAATGGAAAAAATAAAAAGAAAATAGATAATATAAGAGAATTATTAAAACAAGAAGATTATGATAGTGCGCTAGAAGAAATTAGAGAACTTAGAAAAAATAAATCTAAAGATACTAAAAAAGAAGAAATAAATCAAAAAGAGAATAACACGAAAAAAGAAAAAGTAAAAAAGATAGAAATAAAAGAAGAAACAGATGGCATATACCCAAAAGAACTAAAAAATAAAGAACTTGAAAGAAATTATATAGGAATGTTATTAAACAATCCTAAAGCTATATCTATGTATTATTTTCTACATGATGAAGTTGCATTTGAGGAAGAAATACTTTTAAATATTTATAAAAGTATTTTATTTACAGAGGGGCAAGCATATGCACCAGAGATAGCAAAAAATAATTTTAATTTTGCAAAAGACACACTAGAAAGCAATCAACTAAAAAAAGAACTTGAAAGTATGGTAAGAAATCAACCTGTAGATACAGAAAAAAACTATATAGAATTAAAAAAATTATTTGCATTAAGAAGAAGTTATTTAAGAATACCAATAAAAGAATTAAAAGACATAGTTAAAGATATTACAAATTATGAATTATATGATAAAATGACAGTTGAAGAAGTAGAAAGTGCTGTAGAACAAGTATGCGCTACAAGCAAATTTAAAAAAGCAGTGTTAAATGAAAATTTAACAAGTTTTTTATTAAAAGGAGATAATAGCCTAACAAACGGATTAGACTTACCATTTCCAATATTAACAAGTGTCTTTAAAGGCATGAGAAAAGGAGAAACTATGGCATTTGCAATGCCATCAAATGCAGGTAAAAGTAGATTTACAATAGATTTAGCAAGCCAGGTAGCATTTGTACATAAAAAGAAAGTATTAATTATTTCTAATGAAATGTCAGAAGAAAAAATGAGATTATGTTTAATAACTACAATATTAAACAATACAGCAATTCAAGATTTACATGGACAGAAAATATCAAAAACAGAAGGAGAATTATTAGAATTTAAATTCAGACCAGATGATCCTAAAGATGTTAAAGTTGATGAAAAAGGATTTATAATAAAAGAAGAAAAAGAAACACAAGAACAATTTGTTAAAAGATTGAAAAAAATTTCAACAGAATTTAATCAAGTAACAAATGCAACTGATTGGCTAAACAAAGAAATCAATAATTCAATCTATTTTGCAAATATTACAGATCACACAAATGATGAGTTAAAAAAGATAATAATGAATTATTACTATAAGGAAAAAATAGAATATGTTTTCTATGATACAATGAAAACAGATACAGCTAATATAGGAATAGGAGAGGAATTAAAGAAAACAGCAACAATTCTTTCTAATATAGCACAAAATTTTAATATTTTCATAGGAGCAACTTTACAATTGACAGAGACAGATACATTACCAATAAACTTAACTATAAATGATTTAGCTGTTAGTAGAACAGTAAAAGAGGTATTAGATACATTATGCTTAATAAAACAAATACATAGGGATAATTTAGAGGATTATGAATACTCTTTAGAAGAAGTAGACACAAAATTTTTTGATTTAGAAAAATTCAAAGATCCAGATGTAAGATATTATGCATGCGTTGTAGATAAAAACAGAGCAGGAGCAAAACCAAAAGTATTATTTAGATTAAACCTAGCGTATAACGTATGGAATGAATTAGGATATTTAAGGCTAAAACAAAAATAGGAATTTATAAAAGATGAAAAGTAACTTTTCATCTTTTATAAATATTTTTTTAAAGTCTCTACACTATCTTCTTGCATAGTAACAAAATCATTTAAGATAGATTCAACATCTTGTGCAAGTTGATTATTTTGATTAATTAATCTTCTACCCTCAATAATTCCCATATTAGTACCTTGCATTAATAATTCAGACAATTTAGAAGTTGTATCATCAGTCATAGTTTTCATTTGTATACCATACCAAGTCATCATTTTATTCATAGCATTTGTTTCATGAGGTTCTTTATTGCTATAATTACTATATAGTTGGTTGACTCTATTAGAAATCTTTTTGTATTTATTGTATTCAATATCTAAAACATCTTTAAAATTTCCATCTTTTGCTTTGTCAGATACATAAGAAATTGCATCCATTCCCATAGTAGCACCTTTATTAACTTCATCTAAAACATTCAAATTCTGATTTTCCATTAAAATCCTCCTTAGACTTAAATATATTAGTAGTATTAACTAAAAAAAAATAAAATATGCTAAATAATTTATTGTATGCAAAAAATTAACAATATAAAAATAAAAGTGAAAAATGAAATAGTTCTAATACAACCCTTATACGAATACAATTAAACAAAAGTATTCATATGGGGGTTTTCTTTATGAAAGGAATATCAATAGAAGAACGTGCAGTAACACTTGCACATTATATAATAGATTCAAAAGATACAGTTCGTGGAACAGCAAAAAAGTACGGAATAAGTAAAAGTACAGTACACACGGATGTAACACTAAAGAACGGTAAGAAAAATGGACAAGTTGGTGTGAGCAATGCTTGTGCGATTCCAGAAAGTATTGAAATAAAAGGAGTTTTCTTGAGTGAAAGAAATCCTGTTGTGAAGTTGGGATTGGTAATTAAATAAAATATTTTAATAAAGCTTTAAAAGTAAAATTTTAAGGCTTTATTTTTTTGACCTAAACTTATACTAAAAACAATTTAAAAAGCCACAAAATTGAACGTGGAGCGAATAAAACCAAACGAAAGGAGGATTGCAAATGCAAAAATTAAAAGGATTATGGATTTCAGCAGAAATCTTATTAAATGAAGATTTATCAGATAAAGAAAAAATAATACTTGCAATAATTCTGTATTTAAGTGAAGAAACTAAAAGTTGCTTTGCAAGTAATAAATATATTGCAAACATTGTAAAAGTAACACACGAAAGAGTATCTAAAATTATAAGTTCACTAAAAGATAAAGGATATGTAAATATTAAGTTAAAATACAAAACAGATAGTAAAGAAATAGAACAAAGACAAATTATACCTATAGTCGAAAACATCAATAGGTATAGTCAAAAAATTCAAGAGGGTATTGAAGAAAGTAACTATTCAGATAGTCAAAAACAACTATGCCCTATAGATAAGAATGACAAAGATATAATAAATAATATAAAAAATAAAAAGATATATAATAATAGTTCGAATAGCAATAAGAAATCGAACTATAAGGGAAGAGATTATACAAACTTTGACTTTACTAAATTATATGCAAATGCAGATGCATTTGTATAAATAAAATCAGCAACTCAAGTAGATGAACTACTTATGTAGCTGATTTTTTTTAGTTAAAGTTGCAAATAGCAATTTAAGACAGCTGTTCAAGCTATCCTTGTTACAGATGTCTTATGCAGTGACTTTAACTAAAAGCTAAAAAATATGTAAATATTTTTTAGGTAAAGGGGTGTGGGGAAAAATAAATTTTCCCTGCCACAACAAATACTTTTAGCGAATAGCGTTAAAAAAGTATTGTAGTTGTGTTACAACACAATTCAAAAAAGGAGAAAAATATAAAATTTAGTCGTGTTTATTAGCACGAGCAAGGAGGTAAAAAATGAGCTATGCAATAATAAGAAATACAAAAGAGAAAATTTGAAAGGGATATTTAGACACAATGAAAGAAGAAATAAAAATTATTCAAATGATAATATAGATAAAGAAAAATCATATTTGAATTATTCAATAAAATCACCACAATATAGTTACGAAAAAGAATTTGATAAAATAAGAAAAGAATATAATTTGAAAGGACAAATAAAAACTGTAAGTAATATAGCTTGTGAATATATAATAACATCAGATCATGATTTTTTTGAAAAAATAGGCGAGAGAGAAACAAAAAGATTTTTTCAAACTGCATATAAATTTGTAGTAGAATATAAAAATTTAGGAGAACAATATATAATATCTGCCAAAGTGCATAGAGATGAACAAACACCTCATATGCACTTAATTTTTTTGCCAGTAGTTCATACAACTGATAAAAAAGGAAATTCTATTGATAAACTTGCTTGTAGTGAATTTTGGAAAGCAAAAGATAGTTATAGACAATTACAAGATGCTTTTTACAAGTATATGATACAAAATGGATTTGATTTGCAAAGAGGTTTGCCAAAAGAAGAAACTAATAGACATCATTATTCTGTTGAAGAATACAAAAAGATAACAAATTTTAAACAGACAAAAGAAATCTTAAAAAATATGAAATTAGAGTTGCCAGATGTTCCAGACATTACTGATATTAATATAAATAGATTATCAAAGAAAAGAGATGAAAAAATTTTAGAAGAAATCATAAAACCAAAAGATAACTTAATCCAAAATTTATATCAAGATAATATGGATTTGCATAAGGAATTATCAAGACAAACAAAGGTTATAGAAGAAGCAGAAAACTACCAAAAAGAAAGAAATAAAATAATAAGTGATAATGCAAATTTACATAATGAAGTAGAACAAATTAAGAAGGAATATAAAGAAAAAGAATTTGATATAGAATGGAAATATAAAAGCAAAATTAAAGGTTTAGAAAAAGAAAATAACCATTTACACAAAATTATTGATAAATTCATAAATTGGATTTGTAAAAA
>CAOPQH010000001.1 GCA_948505485.1 uncultured Clostridia bacterium | reverse complement strand
TCGCTAGCTACTTCATATTTGAATTTATCTAAAGCACTCATAGCTTCTGGAACTAATTTTTTATTACTGTTTGTTGCCATTGTTTTTTCACCTCCTGCTATATATAACATATAGAAAAAACTCACGCTTTTTCTAATATTATAATTTGCAAAAAATACAAAAAATAAACAGGTAAAATTTTCAAAAAAATATTAATTAGCATCCAATATTACATTTACATTACAGCAATATGAAATTTAAATTACAAACGCCATATTTATTGATTTTATACATATATTGAGTTAAAATAAAATAGAAAATAATTGTAAAAAAAGCATAAAAATAATAAATTAAGGGAGGAATTTGTCATGGCAACAAATCCAATGCAAAGGAAATCAAGAAATTCATTTTTACTAGGAATGTTAGTAACACTAATTTTATCAGGAGCAGTTATAGCACTTTTGTTTATGCAATTAAATAAAGTTCAGCAAGCTCAAAAGAAAGAAGTAGAAGCAAAAGTAAAAGTATATGTACTAAATACAAATGTTAAATCAGGAGATGTTTTAACTACAAGTATGTTCCAATTACAAGAAGTAAATAAAAATATGATACCAAGTAATGCTACAAGTAGTAAACAAGTAATAGACAGTTACTCACTACAAGATAAAAATGGTAATGATATATATGCAAAAACTGATAGCAATGGAAATGCTACTTTGTATACAGATAGAAAAACTACTACAAATATGGGTTCAAGTGAAGAAAAATCGTTTGAAATAAAAAATGATAATAATGGAAATTATTACATAGAAGTAAGCGGACAAAAAGAAAATATAGAATTCAAAGAATCTCCTTTAGTTGCAAAGATTTCAATGAATGCAAACACAGTAATTACACCTGAGCTTATTGCTAAAAGTGATGAAGTAACAGAAAAAGATACTAGAAAACAAGAATATAATGTAGTAGTGTTACCAATGGATTTAGCTACAGGAGATTATATAGACATAAGATTAAGTTTGCCATCAGGACAAGATTATATAGTTGTATCTAAAAAATTAGTAGAAATACCACAAATAGCAGGTGTAGATTCATTAGATACAATATGGGTAAATATGTCAGAAGACGAAATATTATCAATGTCAAATGCTATATATGATGCATATAAAGTTAAAGGATCAAAATTATATGCAACTAAATATGCAGAGCCAGGAATGCAAGAACCAGCTACACCAACATATGTTGTAAATCAAGAAACAAAAGATTTATTAACAAGTGATCCAAATATTATAGCAAAAGCAATGAATGCACTAGTAAAAAGATATAATGAAAAAGATGGAGCATTAATGAATCTTAGAAATAAATACATAAATAGTGCAATAAATTCAGCAGGACAAGAAGCACAAACAAATGTTGAAACAGGAATACAACAAAGTATAACAAATTCACAAGATGCAAGAAAAGAATATCTAGATTCACTATCTGGAGCACAATAATAATTAAGGGCATTTGATGTCCTTAATTATCACGAAAGACAGAAAGGAAGAAAATTAAATGGTTAAAATAGGTTTTATAGGTTCATATGATAAAACAGATTCTATTATATATGTAGCTAAAATATTGACAATGCTAGGAAAAAAAGTACTAGTTATAGATACAACTGTTGATCAAAAAGCTAGATATGTAGTACCAGTAATAAACCCAACAAGAAGCTATGTTACAGAATTTGAAGAAATTGATATAGCAGTTGGTTTTAAAGAAATGCAAGGAATAAGACAATATTTAGGACTACAAGATGCAGAGAATATGGAATATGATATTGTACTAATTGATGCAGACAAAACAGAAAGTATAATAGAATTTGATTTAAGAAATGCAGATAAAAATTATTTTGTAACATCTTTTGATTTATACTCTCTAAAAAAAGGATTAGAAGTATTAAACACATTACCAGAACCATTAGAAATGACAAAAATGTTATTTTCAAAAGATATGTTAAAAGAAGAAGATGAATATTTAAATTTTCTATCAAAAGATAGCAAAGTAAAATGGAGTGATTATAAAATTTATTTTCCAATTACAATAGAAGATTTAAATGTAATTGCAGAAAATCAAAGAGTAGAAAAAATCAAATTTAAAAAATTGAGTGATGCATATAAGTCAAGCTTACAATTTGTTACAGAAGAAATAGCCAAAGACATAAGTGCAAATGAAGTTAGAAAGGCTATAAAAAATATTGAAAAAGGAGCATAAGTTATGTCAGTAGTAACTTTTTGGAATAATGGAAAAGAACATACAGGTAAAACATTAGCAATAGCTGCAATGGCTACCTATATGGGAATTGAGCATAATAACAGAATACTTGTAATATCTACAAGTTTAAATGATGACACACTAAAAAATTGTTTTTGGGGAGACGAAGAGGAAAAATCTAAGAAAAATCTAGGATTATTTGGACCAAATACAAATATGGCAATGCAAAATGGAATTGAAGGATTAGATAGAATTGTTAGAAGTAATAAAGTTACACCAGATATAATAACAGACTATACAAAAATTGTATTTAAAGATAGATTAGAAATATTATTAGGATTAAAAGGAAATGAAGAAGGATATAAACAACTAAGAGAAACATATTTAACAATAATAGATTTAGCAAGTCAATATTACGATTTAGTATTAGTAGATTTAGATAATGAAGTAGGGGAACCACTAAAAAACGATATATTAAATAAATCAGATTTAGTAGTTGCAACTTTATCACAAAGATTAAAATGTTTAAATGATTTTAATGCAGATAGACAAGAAAATCCATTATTAAAAAGTATAAAAACACTAATACTAATTGGAAGATATGATAAATTTTCTAAATATACAGTAAAAAATATAACAAGATATTTAGGAGAAAGAAATCAAGTTTCAACACTTCCATACTGCACACAGTTATTTGAGGCAGCAGAAGAAGCAGGAGTACCAGACATGTTTTTAAGATTAAGAAAAGTAGATAAAGATGATAGAAATTCATTTTTTATAAATGAAGTAAAAAGATTAGCAGATAATATACAATACAGATTAAAGGATATACAAATGAGATAGTAGATAAGGAGGACCAAAGCAGATGACAATAACAAATATAGTATTAATGTTAGTTGTAATAGGAATAGCTATTTTTGTAGTTTATTATTCAATAAACAAAAAGAAAAATGCAACTGTAGAAGTAGCTGTTGAAGTAGATGATAAAACATATACTTTAGAAACAATGACAGAATTTGTTAAGAAAAGATTAGATGAAATTACGAAAGTAAACTTATATGATATAGGTCTTTCTGAAGAAGAATTAAAAAGAAGAAAAAACAAGAAATACGAATTAAAAAAGGCATTAAAAGGTTGTACATATGGAGATGTAAATGATAAAAAATATGTAAAAGAATTAATTACAGATATATTAGCTAAAGAATATGGTGTAAGTGAAATAAACATATCAAAAGCAATTCCTTTTGATATACCATCATTATTAACAGCACAAGATAAATTCGATATATTAATATACATATACAAAAAAGAATTTGGATATGAAGCATTACCAGAATTAATAAAAAAATATAGTTTAGACGGACTAAAATATATAGAAGGAGAAGCAAAACCTTCTTATGCAATAACAGAAGACGAAATAAACCAAATTTTTGAACAAGAAAATATAATGTTAAGCTTTGATGATAAACTACAAGTAGTAGTACAAAGAATATATCAACACTATAAAGGATATAGTTCAATAGATGAAATAAGAGATATGAACATAGATGGTGTGTCAGGTGGTGTATCTGGACTTCCAGAATCTTTCTTAAGTCAAGTTGCACAAACAACTGATGCAGACTATTTAGACCAAATTGCAGAACACAAAGTTCCAAGAGCTTGTGACAGTATTTGGATAATGTTTCATGGTAAATCAATACGTCTAGCGTTTTTATCATTCGGAACAGAAGCAGAATTAAAAAGAGTATGTCAAAATATTTATAAATACAACAATCCAGGGCAATTGTCTGACACAAATGGTTATAAAATCAACGAAATGAAAGACGGATCTCGTGTAGTTGTTGTAAGACCAAGTATGTCAGAAACATGGGCATTTTTCGTAAGAAAATTCGACGTTCAACGTGCATCATTAGAGCAAATAGTTTTATTTGATGGAAAAGAAGATGCAATCAATTTACTAAAATTCTTAGTAAAAGGTGCAAGAATCATATCACTTACAGGTGAGCAAGGTTGTGGTAAAACAACAATGCTTATGGCAATGATAGAAAATATATACGAAACAATGAACCTTAGAATTACAGAAACTGCTTTCGAGTTGCACTTAAGAAAAATATATCCAACAAGAAATATTTTATCAATGCGTGAAACAGAAACAGTTTCAGGACAAGACTGTTTGGACGTTCAAAAGAAAACTGACGGTTCTGTTAATATAATCCGGAGAGGTTGCTACAGATCCTGTTGCATCTTGGATGATACAATCTGCCCAAGTTGCATCTAAATTCACATTATTTACACACCATGCTAAAACATTTCCAGATTTAGTAACAGCACTTCGTAACTCTATGTTAAGAGCAGGAGTTTTCAAAGACGAAAAAACAGCAGAAGAGCAAGTTGTACAAGTATTAAACTTCGACATTCACTTAGTAAAAGACTTTAGAGGAAGAAGATACATAGAAAGAGTAACAGAATGTGTACCAGTTCAAGAAAAAAATGAATACACATTTGACCATAGAAATGAAAACACATTAGAAGGAAAATTTGATAAATTTTTCGATAATGCAACACATTATTTTACAAAAACAACAGACAGACAATTATATGTTTATAGAAACATAATGGAATATGTTGATGGAAGATATGTTATAACAAATAAAATATCAGACAACAACTTAAGAGAAATGAGAAACAACATGGACGAATCAGATCAAGAAGCATTTGATATGTTTGTAAATAAACACTGGGGAAATAGAAACCCACAAATGCAAACAGTAGGAGCTGAGCCTAGAAGAAGAGGAAGACCTAGATTACAATAAAGACAGGAGGTGCTAATATTTTGTCTAATCAGATGTTATTATACATAATGGGTGGAGCAGGAGGATTATTTGTAGTAATATTACTTGCGTATTTTTTAATAGCTAAAAAATTAAATAAATCTGAATATAAAAGAATACAAGAATTACAAAAAGGTACAAAATCAAATACATTCTCAACAGAAATACTTTACCAAAAACTATATGTAAAATATTTAAAAGTTCCACTATTAAAAAGATATTTATTAAAATTAAGAAGAAGACTAGAAATAATAAACGTTGATGACGAATATATAACAAGACGTGATTCATCTAGAATGTTAACAAGGACATTATTAGTATTAGTACCAATAGCTGTATTAACAGTAATTATTACACATACCAATACTTTACTTATGGGAATATTATTAATATTTGAATTGTTTATGATAGATACATTTATTGATGGTATGGTTGATAAAAAAGATAATGAATTATTAAAACAACAAATAGACTTTTTCTCAGAAATAAGACATGCATATCATGAGTATAACATGGTAGAAGAAGCAATATATCAAACATCACAAGATGATGAAATGGATGTATCAAGACAAGGTGAAAAGATATACGAAATATTGATTTCAGATGATCCAGAAACCGAACTTGAAAAATATTATGATGTAGCGCCAAATAGCTTTTTAAAAGAATTTGCAGGTATATCATATTTAACAAAAGAATTTGGAGATAGAAAGGTTGATAAAGCCTCACTATACTTAAAAAACATAAACAATATAACACAAGAAATGCAATTAGAAATATTAAAAAGAGATAAACTAGATTATGTATTTCAAAGTTTATCTGTAATTGCAATAGTACCAGTACTATTATTAGAGCCATTAAAAAATTGGGCAGTTTCAAACTTTAATTTCACCCAAAATTTTTATCATGGTAAATCAGGTATGATAGCACAAATAATTATATTATTAATAACATTTGTGTCATATATACTTACAAGAAAATTAAAAGATAATGGATCTACAGCAATTAACACACAATCAGAACATCCATGGCAAGAAAAATTATATAAAAAACCTTTATTTAAGAAAATTGTAGATTTATTTATTCCTAAAAAAGGAACTAAAGAATACAGAAAAGTACAACAATTATTAAAAGATGCAGCATCAAAACTTAAAATGGAATGGCTATATGTAAATAGAATTTCACTTGCAATTATAACATTAATGGTATCTGTAGTATTATTTGCACAATTTCATAAAGTTGCAATTGAATATGTATATACAGAGCCGACAACAGATTATGATATAATACGGAAGTTTGTCAGAAAAAGATCAAAAGAAAGCAGATGATTTAACAAAGCAAGACAATATTTTTCTAGATAAATTTAGAGGAAAAGTTGATGTAACAGTAAAAGAAATTGAAGCTTCTATGAGACATTCAAAATACTATGAAGAAGCATCAGATGAAGAAGTAACAGCAGGAGCAAAAAGAGTTTATGAAAAATTAAAATTAATAAATAGCGAATATATGCAATGGTTTGAATTATTATTAGCATTTGTATTTGCACTAGTTGCATATATGGCACCATACGCATTATTAATGTTCCAAGTCAAAATGAGACAAATGGAAATGGAAAACGAAGTAATGCAATTCCAAACAATAATATTAATGCTTATGAGAATAGAAAGAGTAAATGTTGAAATTATACTAGAATGGCTAGAAAGATATTCAAACATATTCAGACCTGCAATAAGCAAATGTGTTAACAACTATGAAGCAGGTGCATGGGAAGCATTAGAGCAAATGAAAGAAGAAATATCATATCAACAAATGATAAGAATAATAGAAAGTATGCAAGCAGCAGTAGAAAAAATACCTATTCAAGATGCTTTTGATGAATTGGATTCAGAAAGAGACTATTATCAAGCTAAACGTCAAGAATCAAACGAAAGATTAATTAAGAAAAAAGGTATGATAGGAAAAGCAATAGGATTTGCACCAATGGTATGCCTATTTGTAGGATATTTAATAATACCACTTGTATTTATAGGATTAACAAGTATGTCAAGTTCATTTAGTAGTATGACAAGTATGTAAAGGGGACAAATCTTGTTTGCCTAGCAATATACTAATTCTTTTTTAAACTAATTCAGTGGAGAGGATGAAAAGTTTATGGAAAATGCATCAAAAGCCTTGTTGATGGCTGGTGGAGTGTTAATGGCAATACTAGTTATATCTATGCTAGTGCTGATGTTTAGTAATTTAACAAATGTTTTCTCAGAAGGAAATCAAGCAAATAGAGAAGCTCAAATAGTAAAATTCAATATGGAATATGAATCATATAATAGAAAAGATGACACCGCTACAGATAAAAACGAAGGCGTCAGAGGAACTGAAATATTATCATTATTAGCAAAAGTACATGACTATAACGAATATCAGTCAGACTATGAAGGAACACAAGCAGGATATTCTCCGATAACAGTTAATATTAATATGAATGGGAAAAGAAAAAAATTAGAATATGATGAAAATGAAAGTAAAGTTTTAATTAATAATATAAACATTCAAAGTAAAGGAACAGATTTTTATAATGAGACATTATTAAAAATAAAAACAGATGCTAAGACAGAATTAAAAAAAATTGGTGGAAGTAGAAAAAAATCAAAAGAAGACGAAGCAGAACTTTCAGAATCAGATTTAGAAACACTAACAGCATCACTAGATTTAATACAAAGGACAACAACAACTGTAACAAAAAATGAATTTGCAATAATGGAAATAAAAGAGATACAAAAAACACTTTCATTAATGCAGAGAATATTTAATCCAGATGACCTTAAATACAATAATGAGAACTTAATAATGACTAGCGAGAATAAAAACGAAGTAATAATAGCATTAAACAATTTTTTAAAAATTAATAATACAAATATTCAGAAATATGCCAAACAATATTATCAATACCAACAATTCAAAAAATCATATTTCGATTGTGAAGGCGTTACATATGACAAAAATACAGGTAGAGTAAAGCAACTTGATTTTAAATATACAAGAACAGGAGATTAATTATGGAAAATGCATCAAAAGCATTAATAATGGCAGCTGGTGTATTAATAGCAATGATGATATTAGCACTAGCAGTATATTTAGTAATAACATTTGGCTCTGTTTCAGCAGAAGTACATCAAAAAAATGAAGAAACACAGATATTAGATTTTAATCAGCAGTTTTTTCAGTATGATGGAAGAGATGATTTGACAATTTATGATATTGTTACAGTAGCAAATTATGCAAGAAACAATAATATGAATTATGAATTTCCTGCTAATGCAAACACAAGACCAGATAATATGGAAAGCAAACTATATGTTGCAGTTACTTTAAAAGATAGTGCTATCACTAGTTTAGGAATAAAGAAAAATTTAGAACTTAATGATTCATCTGAATTAGATAAAATAATAAATAGTGGATTAACGAATATTGCAGAAAATGGTGGGACAATTACTACAAAATTACCCAAATATAAATGTACAAATATATTAATAAGTGATATTACACAAAGGGTATATTCAATCACTTTTGAAAGAAATAATATATAGAAATTATTCATCTTCACATGCTCAAGCTAATTTCAGAGAAACTTTAAATCAATTTTTAGGGTCCCTTTTTCGATGTGACTCAAACAACCCCTAAAAATTGATTAATAGTTTCTATCTTCAATTACTTTCGACCGCTCATCTTCATAATTTTATATATTATTTCTTATAAAAAAATTAAATCGGCTGTGAATTGTAACAAAAATTACAATAAACCAAAAATTAGTAAAAAAAAACTATTGAATTAAATAATCTATTATGTTAAAATGAAAAGGAAGAAAAATGAAGAAAATAGTAATATTTTTTGTTATTATTATAGTAATATTAGTATTGATGTTTAATTTTTATACAAATTACAAATCAAAATACAATCAATTACAAAAAGAAAATTACGAATATGAGCAATACTATCAAAATGAACTAGAAGGAGCAAACCTAGCTACACTAATAAATAAAGCAATAGATAATAATACAAAAAATAACATAGAAAAAGACAACAAAGGAAAATACATAGAAAATGAGCAAAGTTCAATAAAAATTCAAATATATATGTCAGATAATGATACAACATATGATATGGAAACAATATATAATGGTGGTATAGATAAATTTGTAAAAAATTTTAATATAATAAAATTCAAATGTACAAAAATAGAATATCACAAAAATAAAAGAATAAAGAGTTTGTTATTTGAACAAATACAACAATAAACTAGATATTAAATTTGATTAAGAATAACTTAATCTGTATAAATAAACAAAAGTTAAAATTTAAGGAGGAATTTATTATGGAGAATGCAAGTAAAGCATTAATTATTGCAGGAGCAATATTATTATCAATATTAATTATTTCACTTGGTATAATGATATATAACCAAGCAGCAGGAGTTGTAAATAATAACGCAATGAGTGATGCAGAAAAAACATCATTTAATGCAAAATTTGAACAATATGCTGGAACTGTAAAGGGAGCGCAAGTAAGAAGCCTTTATCAACAAGTAATAACAAGTAATTCAGATGAAAAAAATGAAGAAAGAAAAGTAGGAATAAAAGGAATAGGAGAATCTACAGTGAATGAAACAATAACGCAAATACCTAGCAATATAAAAGCAGCTAATACATATATAGTAGAAATTACATATAGTAATCAAGGTAAGAATAAAGGATTAGTTTCAACAATATCAATTAGTAATTCATCACCTGGTAGTTCACCATCTGGTGATAAAACAACGAACCCATAAGAATAAAAAAGATATGTAATTTTAAATTTTAGGAGGTCATACTATGGAGAATGCAAGTGAAGCGCTAATAATGGCATTTAGTGTATTAGTATTTGTTTTAGCATTATCCATTAGTATACATTCTTTTGGACAAGCAAGAGCAACATCAGAAATGATAATGGAAAGGTCAGATTCTACATTTGACACTACTTACATAGACGCAGATAACGAATTGTTACAAGACGTTGATGCAAGTAATGAAAAAATAGTTACTAGAACTGTTGGAGCTGAAACAATAATACCAACATTATATAGAGCATATGAAGAAAATTTAGTAATAGTATTTGCAGATGAAGAAGGTACAGATCAATTTAAAAATAAAGGAATATATGCTCAAAAGAAAAAAGATGGCTCAGGATGGAATTCAGGAGAAAATAATAATAATATAACTATTGAAAATAATAAAATAGATTTAAAGTCACTAAATATAGGAGCAGATAGAGCTAGAGAATTTATAACTTATTTATTGTATAGTGAAAAACCTACTAAGGACTATTTTCAAACTAACTTTATGGGTGGTACAGGTTCTCAATTATATACATCATTAAGAGAAGAAAGTCTATATGATACAATTGTAGGAAATAAATTTTGTGAGTTAATAGGAACTTACTATGATGAAGACATTGAAACAGACGAAGATTCTTCAATATCAGCATTATATGGAGACGTAGAAGAAAAACCAATTAGTGATGCTAATAAAACAAAAAGAAGAATAATAACATATGTATGTATGAAATAAAGTAATTAAAATGGATGTCAATTTTACATCTTAAGGAGGAATAAAAAATGGGAGATACTTCAATAACAGTAATTGCAATATTTTTAGCTGCAATATTAATGTTTATATTTCCGCTAATGGCAATGGCAGATAGAAGTGATGATATATCACAATTGTCTGTGCAAACAGAAACAACTGAGTTTGTAGATGATGTTAGAACAACAGGTAAACTAACAGCAGCAAAATACCAAAATTATGTAGAAAAAATTTCTGCAACTGGTAATACTTATGATGTTCAATTGAAAATTCAAAGATTAGATGAAAATCCAGGTAAAAAAACGTCTCAAGTAGAAGCTACTAAGATAGGGGAAAATGTATATTATTCTGAATATACTACTCAAATATTAGATAATTTGAGTAAAGGTAATGGAGTAATACTTTTAAAAGAAGGGGATATAGTTACTGCAAGTGCAAAAAACACAAATACAACAATGTCTCAAGAATTGAAAAGTTTTATTTATAAAGTTACAGGAAATGATCAATATTCGATTTCTGCAGAACATTCTGGTATTGTAACAACTAATGGGACTGACTCTAATACATAGTAAATAGTATATTAATAGCTTGTAATTTTATTACAAGCTATTTGATTATTAATGTAGCCGCCAAGCTACCTGTGTATAGGACGTTTTCGCTTTCGTCAGGCTCAAGCGAAAAGTGCTATACACACGCGTGACTACTCTATAATATTGAAAATGTATCAAAACAGCTTCAAAACCAGTGTAGGGGCGATTAGTAATCGCCCGAGCTCCTAAGGCAAAGCTAAAAATGTTGCAAAAAGATATAAAGGCTGTATAATATTCAAGAGGCAAGAAAGGAAGTTTTTATGAAATTACAGAGTTTAGCAGTAATTTTTGTTATTATTATTTTACCTATATCTATTATAATATCTTCATATACAGGTAATCAGATAAAGACGATAAGTTTGCAAACGTCATATGATTCTAAGTTGAATACTGCTACATATGATGCTATTAAGGCATATCAAATAAATAGTTTAAATGATTCTACATCTGATGCTGCGACTTCTAAGATAAGGGATATAGAAGCGTCTGTTGATACTTTTTTTAATTCTGTTTCAGAGAATTTTAAAATAAGTGAAGGAGATAAGGATTCAATTAAATATTATGTGCCAGCATTAGTTTATACAATGTATGATGGATTTTATATATACACTCCTTTAAAAAATGTTATAAACATAGATAATACTACACAAGATAGGATAAAATTAAAGGAAGGTTCTAAATATCAAGATGGAGAAAAAATGTATGGGTTAAAGCCATATGTTTATTATAGTTGTAGATATAAACCAGATGATAAAAGCGATTTTGTTATAACATATTCACTTGATAATTATATAACAATACAAGGAAAAGTTAAAGGAAACAATAATACGCTAGAAGATTGGAATATAGGTGGATATTTGCTAGATGGAGTAGAAGAAAATAATAACGATATAACATATAATGGTATTGAAATAGCTAAAAACGAAAAAATAAGTGATAATGATTTGAAAGAAAATATTTTAGATGAAAACATAAACGGAGATGAACTTCCTTATAGGCAAATAAATGGAACAAAATATTATTATAATAGCGTAAATGACGAAGTGTTTTCAATTATAAGTGGTGAGAAAAAGTTAATTACAAATAGCAAGACTAAAGATTACTATAAAGAAAAGATACAAAATAATGATTCTGCTTATAATTATTATAAATTAGCGAAGGCATTTACTGATAAAGTTAGAGGTAACAATACATTAGCGAGCTTAACGTTTGCAGATGCATATACAGAAGATGGAGATAATCCAATTTATAAAAAATATGGTAGTGGAGATAATAATAGTAATATTAGTCTTGCTGGTTTTACAGGAACTACTAATAAGATATTTGCAGAAGATGCCAATAATTTAATTGAAGATGCGTCTTCAAATTTTAATGAACACAGAACAGCTGTAATAAGATATACATTACAAAGAAATTTATCAGTTGCAATAACAAATTTTAATAATTATACAGACTCAACAACAGATTTTCAGATGCCAACACTTTCAGAAACGGACTGGTATAGTATAATAAATAATATATCAATGATAAGTTTTATGCAGGGAATATCAATTGGTGGAAAAATGTATAATGGATATTCTGTTGTAGTGAATAACAAAAACAAAGAAGTAGTAGAAGAAGGCTCAATATATATAACAACAGAAGGAAATAATGAAGGAACAATAAATCAACAATATCATAAAGTTAATTCTGAACATATAAAAAACGAAAACAGTTTAGAACAAGGAGTTTTTAATATAAATTTTGAAAGAAGAAGTTTTATAGATAGAGATACATTAGAAACAAAGTACTATTATCCCAAAAATCACTTTGCATGCTATGAATGTATAGTAAACAACAGAAATGGAGTAGAAGAAACAGATATATTAAAATATGTAAAAGGATTAGCAGCATCACCAAATAGTAATGAAAAGAACATTGCTAAACTGTATTATATGGCGTTAGGAAGAGAAAGGTACTCTATGAACAGAACAACATATGATATATATGCAAACAATTTGCAAGATGATGGAACAACTTGGAAGTACTGCAAACTAACAACAGAGTAAAACTAAAATTATATAATCGTTATTGTTTTAAGATTTACTGATTATATCAGAAATAATATATAAAATTATGAAGATGAGCGAACGTCGTAGTTATCTACAACTTTTTTCTCTCTTAACGATTGATACAAATATCAATCAATTTATTAAAGTATATCATAATTTTTATAAATTGCAATAGTAGAATTAAAAATATTATTTACAAAACTTTGTTTTGTTCGCTTGTATTTTATTAAATAATGTTGTATAGTTATAAGCAGGAAATGAGAATAAGCAGAGTGCGTTGCCACCTTTAGTTTTTTGATGTATACATATTACTCCACGACTTATGTTGTGAGACTGATATATGGGGGTGGTTAATATGGTAGAAATAGCTTTATTAGAAATAACTTACCTACTTTTCTATGGATTAGTAGGAGTAACTATCATAAATGTTGCCTTGTTAATCATCATCTGTTTTTTACTACATAGGCAATAAAAAATAAGTCATTCTGCTTTACCCGAGCAATGACTTACTTTTTTACTTTTTGTGGTAACCACTTTGTGGCTCTCATTTTCTATCTTTATTATACAGACATTTTTTTATTTTGTCAATGTCATTTTTAAAACTGTGTTATGTTTATAAATTCAACTGTATATGTTATAATATTATCATATGCTGTAGGTGGAGAATACAGTTACAAAAATGTATTGTAGAAAGGAGTAAAAATATGACAGAAACCAAAAAAAGATTACTAAAAATAGTAGATTCAATGCCACCAGAACTAGAAAAAGAAGACAGTTCTAAAATAATAATGGAGCTAGCAAAAAAATATTATGAAGTATATGGTGACGAAGAATTAAAACCATTTGTAGAAGAATATAATAAATATCCTGATTGCTATAGAGGTATTTAAGAAAGGAGATTTTATGGAAAAAATAAAAGAACTATTAAAAGATCCAAAAATGGATAATGAATCTATTTATAACTTACTATATGATTTACATTTTTTTGCAGGATTAGCAGAAGCTGAGGATGATATAAGAAACGGAAGATATATTACTTTAGAAGAATTTGACAAAGAAATGGAGGAATTATATGCAAAAACATTTTTTAATTTAAATTCTAAAGATTTTTAAAAATTTAATTCAAATTAAAGTTATTTAAATAATTATAATCTAAGAAAAATTCAAAAACAAATTCAATTACAAAAATGTTAATTAAATAAAAAATAAAAAAATAGGAATAATAAAATAGAAGGAGCGATTTAATTGAAAATATTAAGGCGAGTTTTATTAGTAATTATTCTTATTTTTTTATACACATATTTTATAGCAATAGATTGCATTCCAAATGATATTGTAGTATTTGAAGGTGAAAATTTAAATATAAAAACAATATTTGGGATTTCTATAAATTCGAAAGAAGATTATCAAACAGCTACAACTTCTAGTACTATATCTAACAATGTTTCAAATAGTGTTGGTACCAAAAAGGTAAGTGTAAATTTATTTGATAATTTTGATATAAAAGACATAAATGTAAATGTAATTCCAAAAACAAAGGTAGTGCCATTAGGAACATTAGCAGGTGTTAAATTATATACAAATGGTGTATTAGTTGTAGGTATGTCAGAGATAGAAGGAAATGACCAAAATAAATATAAACCATATGAAAATTCAGGAATAGAAGAAGGCGATATGATAATATCTATAAATGAAAAAAATATATCATCTACAAATGAATTAGTAAATACTGTAAATGAGTCTAAAGGCATAGCTGTAGATGTTAAATATGTAAGAGATGGTAAAACAGAAGAATGTAGTATAAAACCAGTACAAACAAGTAACAACGAATATAAACTAGGACTATGGGTTAGAGATAGTGCAGCAGGTGTTGGAACAGTTACCTTTTATGAACCTTCTAGCAAAATGTTTGGAGCATTAGGACATGGAATAACTGATATAGATACAGGTGAATTATTAAACATAGCAAAAGGAGAATTTATAACAACAAAGTCTTTGGCTATAACTAAGGGTTCAAAAGGGACTCCTGGTAAGATACAAGGTACAATTGATAATCAATTAAATATAGGAGAAATTTATAAAAACACTAATTTTGGAATATATGGAAAAGTAAATAATTTGAGTGCATTAAATAGTAGTAATGGAGATGAATTAGATGTTGCTTATAGAGAAGAGATAAAAGAAGAAAAGGCATATATATTGTGCAGTTTAGGTAATGGAGTACCTGAAAAGTATGAAATTGAAATAGAAAAGGTGTATTTAAATAATAATTATAATAATAAAAGTATGCTAATTAAGGTAACAGATAAAGCATTGCTGGAAAAAACAGGGGGAATTATTCAAGGTATGAGTGGTAGTCCAATAATTCAAAATGGAAAGTTTATTGGTGCTGTTACACATGTGCTTGTTAGTGACCCTCAAGAAGGTTATGGAGTTTTTGCGGATATGATGATTAAGCAGTTAAAAAGTGCTAATAATTAAAATGCGTTGTTTTCTAGCCGTCAAGCTACCTGTCAATAGGGTATTTTCTTTTTCGGCAGGCTCAAAAGAAAAACGCTATTGACACGCGTGACTACTCTACAGTTATAAATATGCATTTTCAACAAAACATAACGATAAATTGAATAGTAGAGAAATGTAAGGGCGATTAGCAATCGCCCGATCTGCAACGGATTTGCTATATTACGATAAGGTTGTGTAACGAGTAACTTGTAAAAAAATAATTGACTTTATAAAATTTATTTGTTATAATAATATTACGAAAAAGTTCCGTAAACGGAAAAAATTCGTAATAGGAGGCTAAAATGGAAATAAAAAGAGATTTTTATTTAAATGAACTTATAGAGGGATTAGATAATGGTCTTGTAAAAATTGTTACAGGAATTAGAAGATGTGGCAAGTCGTATTTATTAGATCCAATTTTTAAAAATTATCTTGTGGAAAAAGGAGTAAAAAAAGATCATATTATAAAATTAGATCTAGATGAAAGGGATAATTTTATATATCATAATCCAGATGAATTGAACAAATATGTAAAAGGCAAAATTGTTGATAAAGATAAATATTATATTATTCTTGATGAGGTTCAAGAGGTAAAAGAATTTGAATCTGTATTAATAGGATTTTTACATATGAATAATGTAGAAGTTTATGTTACAGGAAGTAATTCAAAATTTTTGTCATCTGATATTATTACAGAATTTAGAGGTAGAGGTTCTGAAATAAAAGTATATCCTCTTTCTTTTAGTGAATATTATTCTATATATGATGGCTCTGAAGAAAAAGCATTAAATGAATATTATACTTATGGAGGATTACCATTAACTGTACTTGCTAAATCAGACGATGCAAAAATTAATTATTTAAAATCTCAAAGAGAAAATGTTTATATAAATGATATTGTTGAAAGAAATAATGTTCAAAATAAAGAAGAATTAGAAATGTTAGTACAGATAATAGCATCTGATATAGGTTCACTAACGAATCCATTAAAATTATCAAATGTATTTAAAGAACGAGATAGAAGTTCAACAATGACTGATAAAACAATATATAATTATTTAGGATATTTACAAGATGCTTTTATGATAGAAAAAGCAAGAAGATTTGATGTCAGAGGAAAAAGATTTATAGAAACGCCTCAAAAATACTATTTTACAGATATGGGAATAAGAAATTCATTTTTAGATTTTAGACAAAGCGAAGAAATATCACATATTATGGAAAATGTTATATATTTAGAATTAAATAAAAGAGGATATAATGTTGATGTTGGTTCTGTTGAGATAAGAGAGGGAGATAAAAAGAAACAATTAGAAATTGATTTTGTAGCTAATAAGGGTAACAACAAAATATATATCCAATCTGCTTTAGAAATGAGAACAAAAGAAAAAGTAGAACAAGAACAAAAATCTCTACTAAATGTAAATGATTTTTTTAAAAAAATTATTATTGTAGGTGATAATGTAAAAAAATCAAGATATGAAAATGGTATTATAATAATGAGTATATATGATTTTCTTTTAGATTCAAGTAGTTTGCAATATTAATATTATAAGTATTCATACGTATCAATAGCGTTTTTCAATATTATAGAGTAGCCACGCGTGACTACTCTACAGTTATAAATATATATTTTCAACAAAACATAACAATAAATTAGAATAGTAGAGAAATGTAGGGACGATTAGCAATCGCCCGAGCTGCAACGGCTTTACTATATTTTAATTACGAAACACTTTATTGTAACAACATGGGACCAATTTCTGTAACTGTTCCAGCTCCTAATGTCATTACTATATCATTTTCTTGTACTTTTTCTTTTAAGTAAGATACACATTCATCAAAGTTTGGAATGTATTTTGCATTTTTGCCTAAATTATTGATTTTTTCTACTAAGTCTTGTGATGATATGTCATAGGTATTTTTTTCTCTTGCTGCATATATGTCTAGCAAAATAATATTATCAAAGTTTATAAGAGCATTTGCAAAATCATCTAATAGTTTTTTAGTTCTACTGTAAGTGTGGGGTTGAAAAACTACCCAAGATTTATTGTATTTTTTGTTTTTTAAAGAATTTACAGTAGCTAATATTTCTGTAGGATGATGACCATAATCGTCATATATACTGGCTCCATTGATTTTTCCTTTATATTCAAATCTTCTATGCGCACCTGTAAAATCTTTTAATGCTTTAGCTATATCTTCATACTTAATTCCATATTCTGTACATAAAGCAATACAAGCTAATGAGTTTAAAATGTTATGCTTTCCAGGTACTGATAATTTTATTTTTCCATAGAATTCATTTTTTGAATAGACATCAAATTCTGAAAATCCGTCATTATCGAATTTAATATTTTTAGCAATATAGTCTGCATTTGCATTTTCAATTCCATATGTTATAAATTTTGCTTTTGTATATTCATGTAGGTCTAAACAGTTGTTGTCATCAGCGTTTACAACAAGTATACCATCTTTAGGTAATATTTTTACATATTTAATAAAAGCATTTTTTATGTTTTCAAAGTTTTTGAAGTAATCTAAGTGGTCATTGTCTATATTTAAAATTATTTCAGCTTTTGGACTAAATTTTAAAAAGCTTTCAACATATTCACAGGCTTCTATTATAAAATGTTCACTATTTCCTATTTTGTAATTTCCATTTATTTTGTTTAATATTGCACCAACTTGAATTGTTGGGTCTTTTAATGCTTTAATAAAGCATAAAGAAATCATTGATGTTGTAGTGGTTTTTCCATGAGTTCCTGATATTGCAATTGTGTCTTCGAAACATCTTGTTAGTTCTCCTAAGAAATCAGCTCTTTCTATAGTTGGAATACCTAATCTTTTAGCTTTTTGTAATTCTGGATCGTCAAATTGTATTGCTGCTGTATATACAACTAAGTCAGATTTAGACAAATCTTCTATATTGCTTCCTATAGTTACTTTTATTCCTCTTGTTTCTAATAGATCAGTAATTTCTGATTTGCACCAATCTGATCCTGTTACATGAAATCCCCAATGGTGTAAAATTTCTGCAATTCCACTCATACTGACTCCACCGATTCCAATCATATGTATATTTTTATATTTGTTTATTTTTTCTATATTTGGCATTAAAGACACTCCTTTTATGTTTTAACAGTAAGATTATATACTTATATAATGTAAATTTCAATATTTTTTAAAAAATAATTATATAAGTTTGTAACTATTTAGAGATATACTTTACTAGAATATCATATCAAAATAGCATCATTGCAGTGTAGAGGCGATTAGTAATCGCCCGAGCTCCAGCGGCTTTGCTATATTTTAGGTTATAATATTTTGTAACCGTCAAGCTACCTGGTGATAGGACGTTTTCGTTTTCGCAGGCTCGAACGAAAAGTGCTATCACCACGCGTGACTACTCTATAGTTTTAATAATAAAATGTTCTTTTATAATATATTTTTTAAAAAAAATAGTGTTACAAAAATATTTTAAAAAATTTTTGTAAAAAAAGGAGGGAAAAAGTTTTTTTGTGAAGAATATTATAATTGTACATAAGATTAAACTAATATGTACAAAATATTATAAACAATTGGAAGGCGGTGCACAAAATGCAAATAACAGATGTACGTTTAAGAAAAGTAAATTCAGAGAACAGAATGAAAGCTGTTGCTTCTGTAACATTCGATAATGAATTCGTAATTCACGATATCAAAGTTATCGAAAGTCAAAATGGATTATTTATAGCTATGCCTAGTAGAAAAACTCCAAACGGAGAATTTAAAGATATAGCTCATCCAATCAATGCTGAAACTAGAGAGAAAATTCAAACAGCTATATTAGAAGCTTATGAAGCTCCAGAAACAGAGGAATCAGCAGAATAATAAATCACACACCATAAGGTGTGTTTTTTTATATTCTAGGAAAGTTATCATGGTATGATAACTTTCCGTAGAAGATAATTATGGCAGAAGTTAGATTTTGTAGCAGTTTGCACTGCGTACAAAATCTTGATTCTGGTTTTTTATGCATACACTTGAAAAATGGTGCAAAATAAGGTAAAATATATACATGTTTTTTAAAAGGGTGATAAAAATGTATTTAATAATAGGATTAGGAAATCCCGAAAGTGATTATAGTAACACAAGGCATAATATGGGGTTTGATACTATTAATAAAATTTCAAATGAATGTAATATAGAAGTAAACAAAAAGAAATTCAATGGTTTGTATGGAAAAGGAATAATAAATAATGAAAAGGTAATTTTAGTAAAACCACAAACGTTTATGAATCTTAGTGGAGATTGTATAAGAGAGTTTGTTGATTTTTATAAAATTGATATAAATAAAACAATTATAATACATGATGATATAGATTTAGAGCCTGGTGTTGTTAAAATAAGAAAAAAAGGTGGACCAGGTACACACAATGGAATGAAGTCGGTAGTAAAAAATCTTAATACAACTGAATTTCCAAGAGTAAGAGTGGGAATAGGCATGCCAGAACATAAAGGCGATTTAATTAATTATGTATTAGGACATATTGTAGATGAAGACAAAGAGATATTAGATAAAGCTACAACTGTTGCAAAAGATGCGGTATTAGAAATTTTGAAAAGTGGAATTGATAATGCAATGAATAAGATTAATGTATAAGAAGGGAAAACAAAATGCTAGAATTAATTATTAACAGGGACAAAGAGAAAAAAACAATTGCGTTAGTAGAAAATGGAAAATTATTAGAAAGATATGAAGAAACACAAGAGACTAACAGAAATGAAGGTAATATATATATAGGAACAGTAAAAGATATTTTAAGTGGAATGCAATCAGCTTTTATAGATATTGGAACAGAGAAAAATAGTTTTATACATCTAAAAGATATTTTGCCTAAAGTGGATGAAAAGAATGAAAAATTAGAAATAAAAGAAGATATAAGAAAAATAATTAAACAAAATGACAAACTATTAGTTCAAGTTAAAAAAGACAGTAATGATAAAAAAGGAGCAAGAGTTTCTACACATATTAGTTTGCCAAGTAGATATATAGTATTAATGCCAAATACTAATATAATAACTATTTCACAAAAAATAGAAGATAAAAAAGAAAGAGAAAGACTTTTAGAAATAGTAAAGAAAAGTATTTCAAAGGGAAATGGTGCAGTAATTAGAACTTCTGCAAAAGGAAAAAATGAAGATGAAATTTTAAAAGATATAAAAGTAATAGAAAAAAAATGGGAAGACATTAATGCATCATATAAAGATTACAATTCTAATAAACCTAAATTAATATATAAAAGCGAAGATATAATAGAGAAAATAATAATTGATATGATTGATAAAAATTTAGAGACAATAGTAGTAAATAAAAAAGAAGATGAAAAGATAATAAAAAGTATATTAAATCAAAATGAAGATTTTCAAAAAATAGAATTAGAAATAAAACAAGATAAAGATTTAATAGAATTTTATGATTTATCTAGACAAATAGAAAAAATAGAAAACAGAAAAGTTTGGTTAAATTGTGGAGGTTTTATTACAATAGATAAAACAGAGGCACTAACAGCTATTGATGTAAATACAGGAAAGTATACAGGTAATAAGAATTTAGAAGATACAATTTTTAAAGTTAATCGAGAAGCTACAATAGAAATTGCAAAACAGTTGAGATTAAGGGATATTGGTGGAATAATAATTATAGATTATATAGATATGAAAAAAGAGCAAGACAAAGAGAAAATAGAAAAACTATTAGAAGATAATTTGAAAAAGGACAGAGCAAAAACTCAAATAGAAGGATTTACAAAATTAGATTTAATGGAATTAACAAGAAAACATATATGTAGTCACCAAAATTAAAGGAGAAAATAATGAATGTAGGATTTGTATCATTGGGATGTAGTAAAAATTTAATAGATACAGAAATTGTAATAGGGCATTTCAAAAAAAGAAAATTTAATATAACAAATAATCCTTCAGAGGCTGATATTATAATTATAAACACATGTGGATTTATAGATGAGGCTAAAGAAGAAGCTATTAATACTATATTAGAAATGGCAGAATACAAAAAAGGTAGATGTAAATATTTAATAGTTATAGGATGCTTAGTACAAAGATATTATAATGATTTAATAAAAAGTCTTCCTGAAGTAGATTTATTTATAAAAGTAGATGAATATGACAATTTATGGAACAAAATAGAAGATTTAATAAAATTAGATAAAGTAGAAAAATCTAATAAAAAGTCAATAACAAAAGTGTCTGAATTACAACAGTTTCCTATGTTTAATCAAAATGATTATTTACAAAAAGTTGTAACAACAGGAAATAATTATGCTTATTTAAAAATAGGAGAAGGATGTAGCAACAACTGTACATATTGTGCGATACCATATATTAGAGGAAAGTTTATAAGTAGAAAATTTGAAGATATAATTTCAGAAGCAAAAGATTTAGCAAATAAAGGAATAAAAGAATTAATAGTTATAGCTCAAGATACTACTAAATATGGTATTGATTTATATGGTAAATCTAGGTTGGCAGAATTATTGCAAAAATTAAGTGAAATTAAAAATATTGAATGGATAAGATTTTTATATTCATATCCAGAAGGTATTACAGAAGAGTTAATAGAAACAGTTAAAAATAATAAGAAGATATCAAATTATTTTGATATACCAATTCAACATATATCAAATAAAATTTTAAGAAGAATGAATAGAAAGACATCAGAAAAAAATATAAAAGAATTAATAAAAAACATTAGAACAAAAATACCAGATGTCGTACTAAGAACAAGCTTGATTGTGGGATTTCCAGGAGAAACTCAAGAGGATTTTGATAAATTATATAAATTTGTTTCAGAAGCAAAATTTGACAAGTTAGGAGTATTTATGTACTCAAAAGAAGAAGGAACGCCAGCTGCGAAAATGACAGAGCAAATTCATCATATGACTAAAAAATCTAGATATAATAAAATAATGAAAAAGCAACAAGTAATTTCTAAAGAAAATTTAGAAAAGCGAATTAGTGCTAAAACAGATGTGTTAATTGAAAATATGACTTTTGATAAGAAATATTTTATAGGAAGAACAAAACAAGATGTTCCAGATATGGACGGGCTTGTTTATATAAAAAACACAGATGAGTTAAAAGAAAAAAATATACTCAGCAACATTGTAAAATGCAAAATAATAAATATAAATAATTATGATGTAATTGCAGAAATTTGTTAGGAGGGTAAAAAAATGTACAACAAACAAATATTAGAAAATATGATGAAATTAAAAGAATTAAGACAGCAAGAATTAAATAAAAAAATGAATGATGGGCAAACGATAAGTGCAGTTGTAAATGATATAAGATATTTAGGGAAAATTGAGTTTATAGAAGAAATAGACGGTCAAAATATATTAAAAGAAAGAGATGTGTATTTGTCAATAGAAGATGAGAATGGTAAAATTACTTATAGGTATTATAATGAAGATTTACAACTAGTAGCTGGGGAAGATAGTGCATTAGGAACATTAGTACCATCAACAGAATTTTCTGAAAAAGACCAAACATATTTAGAAAAAATATCAGAAAAAGCAAAAGAAGGAATTTCGTTATTAGAGATAGAATCAAAGGTTGAGAGGATTGAAAAAATAGCAAAAGCATTAGGGGTATCAGCAGAAGCGATTACATATATAGAAGAAATAGATTTAGAACAAGAAATAGAAGAAGATGAAGAAGAACAAGAACAAGAACAAGAAAAAAATCAAATGCTAACAAAAGAGCAAACAGCTTCATTAAATATAAGAGAAACAACTAATTTAAGTGAAAATATAAAAGGAGAGACATTAGGTAATAAATTAGGAGTAAATAATATTGAATTACCAAATGGAGAAAAACTTACGGATGGAGAAAAATTAGCTAGAGTAGATACATCTTCTTTAGGACAATATATAGATAATACAAGTAATATGAAGGATTCTTTTGTAATAATAAGAAGTAATGGAGAAGCAGTACCTATAGGAGAAGATATATTAGAGCCTGACACTACATCTGGTAATAATTCTAGTAGAAGTGATTTAACAGTTAATACTGATGGTAGTGTAGATAGAGAAACTAACACTTCAAGTTATAAAATAGTAAATGGAAATGGAAATGAATATTTAAAGGTAGGATATGATGAAATATCAGGTAGAGAAATTAAATATTCACAATGGTCATCACAAAAAGGAGAATATGTAAGTACAGAATTAAAAACAAATAGAGATAATTTAGTAAATGATGATACAAGGCAATATTTAAAATCAAGAAATCAAGGTGTTAGAGAAGCAACAGAAACTTTAGAAAGAGCAGAAAAACATGAAGACAAGGAAGATCCAAACTTAGATGTAACATTAGTAGACAATGATCCAAATAATGATTCACACATTCATATTGATGAAAATGATTATATACCAAATTCAAATATAACATGGGGAAAATTAGCGGATAAATTAGGCATTAGAGGAAGTGAAAGATTAGAAAGGACAATAGAATTATATAATAAAGAGTGTAGCAAAGATAAATATAAAGATGCATCTCCTGAAGAAATAATTGATGATATGGAAGAAGAAGCAAATAATGAATATGGAATGGGAAGTTATCCAGAACACAAATTATAAAAGGTAGTTATGAACTACCTTTTAATAATTTTCAGAATTAATTTCAAAAAATGATTGAACATGGTCACATACAGGACATACTGCAGGAGCATTTACAGCTACATGAATATGTCCACAATTTCTACACTTCCAAATAACAACATTATCTTTTTTAAAGACTTGTCCATTTTCTAAGTTTTCTAGCAATTTTCTAAATCTTTCTTCATGTTTTTTTTCTACATCTGCAATTAATTTAAATTTATTAGCAATTTCTTTAAATCCTTCTTCTTCTGCTTCTATGGCAAAAGTGGCATACATGTCAGTCCATTCGTAATTTTCACCAGCGACAGCATCTGCTAAATTTAATTTTGTATCACCAATGCCATCTAGAAATTTATAATGTATTTTAGCATGCTGATTTTCATTGTCAGCTGTTTCTTGAAAAATAGCAGCAATTTGTTCATATCCTTCTTTTTTAGCAACACTAGCATAATATGTGTATTTGCATCTTGCTTGAGATTCTCCAGCAAATGCAGCCATTAAATTAGCCTCTGTTTTTGAGCCTTTCAATTCCATAAAATCAACCTCCCGTAAATAGTATTAACAATAGGTAGAAAAATATTCCAATTGAATAATTATATAATATTAGAAATTCAAAATAAGATTACTGAATAGAAATTACTTGACTTTTACACATTTATATGAAAAAATAAATTGAAATAAAACAAGGAAAGGAAGTATAAAAATGGAAAAAACACGTGGATTTGAAATTGCAAAAGGATTTGAAAACAAAGCAATAAATTTACCAATAAGAAAAACTAAATATTCAGCAGGTTATGATATAGAAGCAGCAGAAGATGTAGTAATTCCAAGTTTTAAAAAAGGAATGAACCCTACTCTTGTAAAAACAGGGTTAAAAGCATATATGCAAGATGATGAGGTAATGCTCTTATATAATAGAAGCTCTAATCCAAAGAAAAAAGGGCTAATAATGGCTAACAGTGTAGGTGTAGTAGATAAAGATTACTATGGAAATCCAGACAATGATGGTCATTTTATGTTTGCATTTTACAATATAAAAGAAGAAGATATAGAAATAAAAAAAGGTGAAGCCATAGGACAAGCTGTATTCCAAAAATATTTAATTACAGATGAAGATATTGCAGGAGGAGAAAGATTAGGAGGATTTGGATCTACAAATAAATAATTAATTAACAAAAAATTAAAAATATTTTTAGATTGATGGAATCGCCCTAAATTCTAGAGATTGCTATAAAATTTTATAAAAAAATCTCGCAAATTGCTTTGACTTTTACCAAATTTTGTAGTATAATTATAACAGTTGATGTGAGAAATAAAGTTATCAAGCATGACAAATGATAACTTTATATATTTTTTCCCACCAGCTAATATAAATTTTAATATGCTGAAAGGAGTGACTTACATGTTTAATGTAGGAGACAAAATTGTATACCCGATGCATGGGGCTGGTACAATTGATTCAATAGAAGAAAAAGATATATTAGGGGAGAAACAATCTTATTACATATTAAAAATGCCAGGAGAAGTAAAAGTTATGATACCTACAGCAAAGGCAGAAGAAGTTGGAGTAAGAAATATAATAGATAAAGGTGCAGCAGATAAAGTATTTAGTATTCTAGAACAAGATGAAACAGAGATGGAAAAAAATTGGAATAAAAGATATAGAGATAATATGGATAAAATGAAAAGTGGAGACATCTATGAAATAGCAGATGTAGTAAGAAATTTAAGTTTTAAACAAAAAGAAAAAGGTCTTTCTACAGGAGAAAAGAAAATGCTAAACAATGCAAAACAAATATTAGTAAGTGAATTAGTTTTAGCAGAACATGCAAGTCAAGATGAAGTTGAAGAATTAGTAGATAATAAAATAAATACATCATTTATGACATTTAGAGCAGAAGAAATTGTACCAAATAGTGTAGTTAATAAATTTATTCCATTTGATGAAACAGGAACATCTAATGAATAATTGAAAAAAAGATTTAATTTGTATAAAAAAATTAAATCTTTTTATTGTATATATTAGGAAAGCAAAAGAAAAAAGTGTAAGTTATTTTAATATTAAGGCTTTCCGATTTGTTCTTTAAAAAGATTTAGTTATAAGTGATTAATAAATAAAATTTTGAATAATTATAAAAAATATTAAATAGATATTGACAAAAAGTATTTTAAATAATATAATAGCTATTGTCGTAAGACAACTACCAGTTATTTATTAAATGCAGATGTGGCGGAACTGGTAGACGCACAGGACTTAAAATCCTGCGAGGGTTAAACCTCGTGCCGGTTCGATTCCGGCCATCTGCACCATAAGAGCATCAAGGTTTTCGTAAGATATAACCTTGATGCTTTTATAATAAAATTGCTAGATTTTTCTAACAGATTTCTAACAATTTAAAAAATTATCCAATGTAGATGTATTAGAGTCCTGATCTAATATATCTTTTTTTATGTCTTTATTAAAACTTAATGCTTTTTCAATAGCTGATGCAGATTTAATTTTTGTACTTGAATCTAAATGTGCATATCTTTCTGTTGTTTTGGAACTTGAATGTCCTAACCAATCTTGTATTTCTCTTAAAGATATTCCTTTTTTCAAAAGTAATGTAGCACAACTATGTCTTAAATCGTGAAATCTAATATGCCTTAAATCATTCTTTTTTAGTGTTTCTTTAAATTTATGACTAACATAGTCTGGCTTTCTTAAATTTCCTAATTCATCAACACAAATGTATTCCTTATATTTTCTCTCATAACTATCTCTAAAAATAGACATATAGTATTCTTGCATTTTCTTTGTATATAACAATAATTGTTCAACCTCATATATTAAAGGTAATGTCCTGTAACTTGATTTGTTTTTTGTTTTATCTTTCGTAATCATTTTTGTTTTAGTTTTTGAATCTTCATTTTCATCAGTAACAGTTATAACCTTATGCTTTATCGTAATTGTTTTATTTTCAAAATCTATTGCAGACCATTTCAAACCTAAAACTTCACTTCTTCGTAATCCATAAAAAGCAGTTAAAGTAACAATAACTTCTATTGGTGTATCTTTTATTATTTTAAACAATTTATTTAGTTCATCTTCTGTATAATAAGATGCAATATATTGTTCTGATTTAGGTCTACCAACTTTAATAGCAGGATTTGTTTCAATTAAATCCGTTTGTACTGCATAATCTAATGCTTTTCTAATATTAGCATGATATAAAGTAACAGTAGTTCCTTTTAACCCTTCTGAATATAACCAATTGTAAAAATCTAATATGTGAACAGGTTTTAAATTTACAAGTAATATGGGATGCTCTGTAAAATATGTTTTTAGCCTTCCTTCAATTTGTCTTTTATAACCTGTATATGTAGATTCTTCAATTTGATGTTTTATCATATCGAGCCATTTAATCATAAAATCCGCAAAAGTTATTTGTATTTTTTTATCTTCTGTTTTTGTAGTTGTAATTGTTTCTAATTTTTCTTTAAATTCATCTCTAATTTGAATAAGTTTCTTTTCAGCTTTTTTCTTACTTTCGTTTTCTTTAATTCCTGTAGAAATCCATTTTAATTTTCTTTGTCCTTCTACATAGTAAGTTAATACTGTATAAAAAGTCTTATTCTTAATTGTTAAATATGCTGTAATGTTATACATTGTAAATATACTCCTTTCTAAATTTAAACAGTATTTTGTGTTAAAAAAGCAATAACATTTATTTTTGGTATTCTATATAGTTTACCAATTTTTATTGCTTTAATAGTACCTTTTCGTACTAATTCGTATGCTTTTTGTTCACCAATTCCACCAAGCATTGTGCGTAGTCCTGATACATCAACAACATCTGGGAAATTTGCAAACATTTCATTCGTATTATTTTTTGTCATTGTAATCTCCTGTCTTGTAAATCAAATTTACATATTCATAAGTTTAGTAGATTATATTTACCTGTCCCATCTACTTATAGGGAATATTATAGTTAGTCTTACTTTCATAGGAATTTCACCTCTCCGTTACCAACCGAGCGACTCCTCAACATCATATTAAGCCAAGCCGAAGTATCATTATAGTGTTCTATAATATTGGTTTATGACACTAATTAAAAGTGTATTTGTCAATGTACTTTTATAGCTTTACAATTTTTCGTTGCAAAACTATTGTAATTATGATAGCATTATAGTATAATAATTATAGAATGTCAACAACAAAATGTAAAAAAATATAAATTGTTAACTATAAATTTGGAGGAAATATTGAAATGAAAGCAAATTTACCAGAAAAAAATTTTTTCGATAGTTTTTATATTTGGTTTAATAAAGAAAAAAGAGAAGAATATTATTCAACACCTTTATATCTTTATAGTGTAAATAGAAAAGATGATTTTGAAAATAGATTATTAACATTACATTTTGATAAAAATGAAGTTAAAGGAAGAACTAAGGAAGAACAAGGTTTGAAATATCCAGGCAATATGTACTTTCCTTATGTAGAAAAATTTGGAATGTTTTTATTAAGATTTTTAAACGCTAATTTAGAAACATATGAATCAGCTTATGAAACATTTTTCTTTGCCTATGGATTTGAAATATTAAAAGATATAGATGAAGATTATAAGTTTGAATTAAAAGGAAAGTATGAAAATGATGAAGTATATTTAAAAGAGATGGAAAAAATATACAATGACTTACAATATAAAATACAAGAAATACAGGAAGAAATGAAAGCATTTGTAAACTATGTATTTAACCTTGATGAACAAGAAGAATTAAAAGAATACATGCCTAGTCAAAGATTTGCAGTATATTTAATTAAGCATAAAGGGCAAGCATATACTTATAATAGAAATGATAATATTATCCAAGATAGTTATTCAAATAAAAATTTAGAATTATCACATTTGAATGATAAGCAGTTATTAGATAGTTTTAAGAATAATACAATGCTTGTTTCTATGATAGATACCCATCAAAGCAATGACCTATCTGCAATATGTTATGCAGTATTAGAAGAATTAGTAAAAACAACTAATAATCCAATTAAGAAATGTCAAAACTGTGGAATGTACTTTATACCTTCTTCAAGACTTGATGAAATTTATTGTGATTACCCAAAAGAAAAAGGTAAAATTTGTAGAGAACAAGGTGCAGTACAAGCCTATAACGAAAGATTAAAGCAAAATAAGGCATTAGCAGAATATAGAAGATTATATCAATTAAAATCAATGGCAGTTGGTAGAAACAAGGATAATAAACAAATGAAAAAGAATTTTGATAAATGGAAAAAGGATGCTAAAGATAAAGTTAATAAATTAAAACATGGAGTTTTAACAGAAGATGAAGTTTATGAGTGGTTAGTAAATAATAAATAATGGAGTATAAAAATGAGTACAATAACTATTAATGGAGAAACGATATACGTAAAAGATTTATCAATAGATTTTAATAATAATGAAATTCATATTATAGAAAATGATATTTCATCTAAAACATATAGTTTTTTATTTAGACAGATTCTATTAGAAAAATATATTGATGAACTAGTTTATGTTAAAGATGATAATGATAATATTTATACTTTTTATAAATGTTATGTTGGAAAACACTATATGGAAAATAATAAAATAGATACTATAATAAAATTTAATGCATATATAACTGATTTTCAAATTAATGATATTAGAAATTATAAAATTAATAAAATAGAAATTAGATTAGAGTATAGAAATTTTGATATAGTTCAAATTGAAGAAAGTATAGGAAAATTTCTAAAATTCTCTATAGGTAATATGAACTATTGTATAGAGCTTATATTTGGAGAAAGATATTATAAAATTACATTGGAAAATAGCCAAGAATTGGAAACAGAAAAATTTATACATAGCTTTTTACAATTTTATGAATTCCTTATACTGAATTTGGGATATTATTTAGAAATTAAAAAAATCAAATTATATGATGCAGAAAAGAATTTTGAATATTATTATCCATTTTCTAGCAAATATGAAGGATGTAATAATTATAATAGTTATAGTTGTGTATTAGGAAAATTAAATAAAACAGATATAAAACAAACTTATAAAAATTGGTTAAAATTAAGGAAAACTACTCATAACATTTATGACATATATATGAATGTATTTTCTGTGAAATACTTTATTGAAATAGCATTAAGTACAATTACAAATTGTATGGAAGGATATTATAAATGCATACATAAACCTACTTTGAAAAAGATTATTATAGACAAAAAAGGGAATTCTAAAAAAGTAGATAAAGAATTTAAAGAAATAATGACAGAATATCTTAATTCTAATGAAGGAAAAATTATATTTTCAAGTAAAGATAGACAATCCTTGAAAATATACACTAAACTTACTAATCATAGAAATTATTTTGCACATTTGGATAAAAAGAAGAAACGATTTTATGGAGATAGCAATTTATATATGTTATTAAAAATAAAATTATTATTTAGAGTATTTATGCTAAAAGATATTAATCAAGCAATAGAAATTGATAATCTACAAAAGTGCATAAAGGAAATAGAAGAAAATATTAATTGGAAAAAAGGAGTGTGATTTTATGGCAAATACTGAAACAAACAGAACTGAAAACAAAGAGCAACTGAATGAAGATTTTGAGCAAGAAGTTATTGCCTTTCTTAATTACAAAGAAGGTGGAATAATTTATGTTGGAATAAATAAAAACGGACAAGTTGTTGGTGTGGAAAATACTGATTTAACACAACTACAAATAAAAGATAGAATAAAAAATAATATACAACCATCTACTTTAGGATTATTTGATGTAACTGTGGAAACAATAGAAAATAAAGAAGTAATAAAAGTTATAATATCAAGTGGAACTGAAAAGCCTTATTATTTAAGAAAAAAAGGAAGAACTCCAGAAGGATGCTATATTAGAGTTGGTAGTAGTAAGGAACGAATGACAGAAAGAATGATAGATGATATGTATGCTAGAAGAATTAAGAATACATTAAAAGAAATTGACTCCCCTAGACAAGAGTTAACATTTAATCAACTAAAAATTTATTATGAAGAACACGGATTAAAATTAAATGATAATTTTTTGCAAAATCTTGATTTACTAACAAGTGAAGGCAAATACAATTATAATGCTTTCTTATTAGCAGATGAAAATACAGTTTCTATAAAACTTGTAAGATATTTAGGTAATAATAAACTTGAACTTTTAGAAAATTTAGAATATGGTAATCGTTGTTTAATTACAGCTACGCAAAAAATATTAGATAGGCTTGATGTTGAAAATACTACATATGCTAAAATAGAATATTTTGGAAGAAAAGAACAAGAAAAAATTGATAGCAAAGCATTAAAAGAAGCTGTTATAAATGCTATCGTTCATAATGATTATTCTTATGGTAATAGCCCCATTATAGAATTATATTCGGACAGAGTTGAAATAACGTCTGCAGGTGGACTTCCTCAAGAATTATCAAAAGAGGAATTTTTAGAAGGTGTTACTGCTCCAAGAAACAAAGAGCTTATTAGAGTATTTAAAGATGTAGATTTAATTGAAAATATAGGTTCTGGAGTTTTAAGAATTTTAGATGCTTATGATAAAAGTTGTTTTAAATTTATGGCTCACTTTTTAAGAGTTTCTTTTAAATACAAAGAAAATCCATTTGAATATGATGAAAAAACCGACAAGAAAACTACTAAGAAAACCGACAAGAAAACCACTAAGAAAATTAAAGTAAAACCACAGGAAAAGGATGTTTTGGACTTCTGTAAAGATGCAAAAACTCTAAAAGAAATTACAACCTACTTTGGATTTAAAGATATAGCAACATTTAAGAAAAATTATATAAATCCTTTATTAGAGAAAGGTACTTTACAGTTGACAATACCAGATCAACCAAAGAATAGAAATCAAAAATATATTGCAAGATAATTCTTTGGTAAAAAAATTGATCAATAAATCGATTAAGAAAAATTTAAGGAGGAAAAATCATGGAAGAAAAATTTGATGTACTTAATGAACTAGGAGAATTTACAGGAAAAATTGCAACAAGAGAAGAATGTCATACGAAAGGATTATGGCACAGAGCAGTATATGCATTTATTATAGATGATAATGAAAACATTTTATTGCAAAAAAGAAGTGCAAATAAAAAATTATGGCCTAATATGTGGGATGTTACAGTAGGTGGTCATGTAGATAGTGGCGAATTTGGAAGGCAGGCATTAATTAGAGAAACTAAAGAAGAGTTAGGAATTGAAATTAACGATGATGATATTAAATATTTGGTTGGCTCTACATCAATAAATAATCAAGGAAATATTATAAACAAGCATTATAATGAATGTTATTTAATTACTAAAAACATTGATATATCTGAAATAATAGTGCAACAAGAAGAAGTTTCAGAAGTAAGATATTTTTCAAAAGGTGAAGTATTAGAAAGAATTGCAAATAATTATGATGGACTAACAGAAAAAACTGGAGTATGAAATTTTTTACAAAAAATACTTGAGAAATATGTATAATGAACTAATTTCATTGTTTTTCTAGTAAAAATGTGCTAAAATAATAATTAATAATGTGCAAATAAAATAGCAATGGTCAGATTGCTTAATAATCCAAACTAAACATTTTAGGAGGACTAGTATATGATGATAAGTAGTAAATTAGAGAGCATGAAAAAAATAAACGAGTTGGGACTTAACAAGTTTCCAGAACAATTATTTACTGATAATGAACA